>JABCZE010000182.1 GCA_013289785.1 Vulcanimicrobiota bacterium
ACAAAACGTTTTCGGCGTTACGCTAAGCGGGGTGGCTGCACAAGTCGCGCTGGTCCCCGCATCTTCGCTGAGCGCGCAGAGCGCGCAGGGCGGAGTCGACCTCTACGGTTCCGGACGGCACCCGGTGCTCGTCGAAGCATTCGATGCAAACCAAAACGTCATCATCGGCAACTCTCCGGGAACCTTTACGCTGAGCCAGACCGGCGGTTCGCTTGCAGTCGGCATCACGCAACCCGCAAGCACGACGCCCAATCTTTTCTACGTGTCGTCGAACGGCGCCGGCAATACGAACTCGGCACTTCTACGGGCCACCGCAGCATATCTCGGCCCGGGAAACGCGTGCTCGCAGCCGAGTGCCGCCTGCAGCGGTACCGTTCGCGTCGACGTGCGCCAGCTTTTAGGCGTCGCAAACTCGAACGCGAACGACGTTACTCTCTACGTCAACGGCCAAAGCCTGCCGCTGGCCACCGTGCAAAACGGAGTCAGCAATCCGCAGGCGCTGATCTTCGATTCGGCTGGCGATCTCTTCGTCGCCGATCAACCCGGGAGCGTGACCGAATACGCACCGCCTTATAACGTCTCGCCGACGACGATAAGCAGCGGCGTGAACCACCCGCAGGCGCTGGCGATCGACTCGCGGGGGAATCTTTTCGTCGCAAACGGCAGCGGAAGCAACACGGTGACGATGTACTCACCGCCCTATAACGGACCGCCGGCGGCAACGATATCGGCCGGAATCAACGACCCGGTCGGCATTACGCTCGACTCAAACTCGAATCTCTTCGTAGCCAATGAGGCGGCAAGCACGGTGACCGAATACGCGCCGCCCTACCTCGCAGTTCAGACGACGATCTCGAAGGGGCTCAATGCGCCGAACTCGCTTGCGCTCGACGTTCGCGGAAATCTCTTCGTGGCAAATCTCAACTCGACGCCGAACTCGGTTGTCGAATTTTCGCCCCCGTTTGCCGGCGGCGGCGCGCCGGTTGCGACGATCACGGATGGCGTGAACGAGCAAGGTGCGATCGGTTTGAGCGGCTCGGCCAATCTCTTCGTACCAAATCAAGGCGCGAACACGGTCACGGAGTACGCCGCCCCGTACACCAATCCGCCGAGCACGATTGCCGGGGGACAAAGCCAGCCCGTCGCGCTGGCAATCGACTCGCTGGGCAACCTCTACGTTGCCAACTACGGCAATAATACGGTTACAACATATGCGCCGCCGTACAGCGGTTCGTGGACGACGGTGAGCAGCGGCATCAGCCTCCCGCTGGCGCTCGCGCTCTCGCCGGCGACGAACGCGGCGACCGCGCTTATTCCCTAGTCGTGGCGACGCGCGCCGACGTTTGATCGAGCGCGCGTCCCACTACGTACGCACCAGAACGTTCTAGGCGTTAACGCTCCAGTACTTGGAGATTGTTGTCGTTATCGTCGTTGAAGAAGAGCCGCGTGTCGGCCGCGTTGTCTCCGGTGGCAACCATCCCGAAGAGCGCACCTGAGGCACCCGTGTCAACGTTGATTACGTCGAGCACGTGCCCGCCCGGATTGATCTCGATCATGAGGTTCTGGCCGTTTGGATCGAGCGTATTGCCGACGACGAGGCTGCCGTTGAAGAGCAGCGCCGAGCTAATCGGACCGTTGAGCGGAGCACCGGAGTAGAGAACCCGCGCCTTGGAACGGCAAGCGCCGCCGAACTGCGTTCCGTTAGATTTGACGCTCAGGCAGCCGGCGTGAAGGCTGGAGACCCCCGAGATTTTCGTGACCGAGTTATTCTGGCCGTCAACCACAAAGAGTGCGTCGCCGTTGCGATCGTACTGCAAGCCTGACGGCCCGAGAATGCTTCCGGGCGGCCCTCCGTTGACCGGGAAACCCGTAGCGATGACTTCGCTGCCGTACGAACTGCCGATAGTGATGCGCACGATCGATCCATCGGCGGCGTTGCTTTCATAAACGACCGGACTGCCGTGCATCGGCTGCGCGTAAATCTGGCCGAACGGGGAGTTGAACGGAGCGCCGGAGAGATTGGTAATGAGTGTTCCGCTCGAGGAGAAGACCGGATTGTCGTTGGCGGCAAACGCCGCGGCAAAGATCGTATCGTTGGAGGTCAACGTTAACGCGGTGCATCCGAGCAGCCTGGTAGCGTCGGCCGCAACCAAGGTCGGCGAGGAACCCGGCCGAGGATGCAACGCGACGATCGTAAAGCCGGTTCCCTGAACGTTATAGTTATCGTTGAAATTGCAAACCGCCAAATCGCCTTTTCTAAAGGCTCCGGACGTCGACTTGGCAACGTCGAGGCCGTAGGGGTTCAGTTGTCCGTACACCGGATCGATGGTAGATCCGATCACTACTTGGTTCTTGAGTTGATGCAAGATCCCGTCGGCATGCGCTTTCCCGGCGGGCGCAACGTTCTGGGTACGGCTTTGCATCGGCGCCGTTGCAGCGGGCATCGAACCCTGGTTACCGCCGCAACCGCTTGCGAGTAAGCCAACGATGGCTGCAGCGATTGAGAATTTCTTATGTACGTGTAGACTCATCGAACACCTCATGCATTAGGGGGAGAATGCAGGGTCGATTCCATCGTTCTCCGCAAGTATGAGGAAAGTCTGAAAAAGCAGCCGAACCCACGCCTCTTACGCGGCGCGAACCCGCAATTCGCCGTCGTCGAGCGTTACGCGCGCGGCGGAACCCTCACGCACCTCGCCGCGCAGGAGCGCCGTCGAGAGTGGCGTGGAAACGTAGTGCGAGACGGTGCGCGCGACGTAGCGGGCGCCGCTGCCCGCACCCATCGAAACGCGTGCAAGGTAGAGCTTTGCTTCGTCCGACAGCTCGAGCGTGACGTTGCGAGCGCCTAGCCGTTGCGCGAGGGCGTCGACGTGGATCGTTACGATCGCCTCGATCTGCGGAAGGCCCAGCTGCTCGAATGGAACGATCTCTTCGATGCGATCGAGCAGCTCGTGCCGCAGCGCGATCGACAGTTCGTCCTCTTCGAGGTTCGTCGTGAGAATGATGATCGTGTGGCGAAAGTCGATCGCCCGGCCTTTCGCGTCGGTGACGCGGCCTTCGTCGAGAATCTGCAGCAGAATGGCCGCCACTTCCGGATGAGCCTTTTCCATCTCGTCAAAGAGCACGACGCAGTACGGCCGCCGCCGCACGGGCTCGGTGAGCTGACCGGCCTCGTCGTGGCCGGCGTACCCGGGCGGTGCGCCCAGAAGCCTGGAAACGCCGTGGGGTTCGGTAAACTCGGAAAGATCGACGCGCACCAACGCCGTCTCGCTGCCGAACAGCGCCTCGGCGAGCGCTTTGGCCAGCTCGGTCTTACCGACACCGCTGGAACCGCGGAAGAGAAACGTTCCCAGGGGTTTGCGTGGATCGTGCAACCCGGTACGAGCGCGCCGGATCGCGTTCGAAACGGCGGCAATCGCGGGCTCCTGCCCAATGACGCGCTTGGACAGCAGCGTCTCGAGCTCCAAGAGGCGGTTTGTTTGTGACTCGGTCAACGCTGCTTGAGGAATTCCGGTCCAGCGCGTTACCACGGCCGCGACGTCGGCGGTCGTGACCGGAGGAAACTCGACGGCTCCTTTGTTGGCAAGCGCGACCGATGCGGCCGCTTCGTCGATGAGGTCGATCGCCTTGTCGGGCAAGAACCGGTCGGCGATATAGCGCGCCGAAAGCTGCGCCGCGGTCTCGACGGCATCGTCGGTAATGGTGACGCGATGATGCCGAGCGTACTGCGCGCGCAGGCCTCGTAGAATTTCGGTCGTCTGCTCGATGCTCGGTTCCTCGACCATGACGGGCTGAAAGCGCCGTTCGAGTGCGGGATCCGATTCGATGTGCTTGCGGTATTCGTCAAACGTCGTCGCGCCGATGCACTGCAGGTCGCCGCGGGCCAGCTCGGGCTTGATCATGGAGCTCAGATCGAGCGGGGCGCCTTCGGCGGCGCCCGCACCGACCAGCGTGTGCAGCTCGTCGATAAAAAGCACGACGTCGCGAGCGCTGCGCTTTACTTCCTCGAGAATACGTTTAACGCGCCCTTCGAACTCGCCGCGATACTTCGTCCCGGCGACGAGCGGCCCCAACGAAAGCGCAAGAATGCGTTTGCCGTGCAGCGCCGCAGGGACATTTCCCGCGGCGATGCGCTGCGCCAATCCCTCAACGACGGCGGTCTTTCCAACGCCGGGTTCGCCTACGAGGCACGGATTGTTCTTGCTGCGCCGCGCCAGAATGGAGGTAACCCGCTCGATCTCCTGGTCCCGTCCGATGACCGGGTCCAGCTTGCCTTCGCGCGCGAGCTGGGTGAGATCGCGCGAAAAAGCCGCCAAGGTCGGCGTTCCCCCGCGCAGCCTCTTGCCTAGCCCTTCAAGCGGTGACTCACTGTCTCGTCCTTGCAGCTTCTCGGCGAGCAGCGCGCTCCCGGCGATCAGGCCGGCCGCGGCAAGCGCGACGCCGACAAAAGGTAA
>JABCZE010000183.1 GCA_013289785.1 Vulcanimicrobiota bacterium
TCCGCGCGGCGGTCACGTGACCGTGCGTGGCAATCGCAGCGCGCAGTGGATTGAAATCGCCGTGGAGGATGACGGGTACGGCGTCCCCGAGGAGCGGCGCGAAGGTCTCTTTGCGCGTTTTGGCGGAGGGCACGCGGGTGCGGGAACGAGCTTGGGCCTTTACATCGTGCGGCGGATCGCGGAAAAGTACGGTGGCAGCGTCGAGTACGCTCCTCGGTCGCCGCGCGGCAGCATATTCACGATGAACCTTCCGCTCGTGGAGGTTTGAAATGGAAGGGCGCGCGCGAGTGGCGATCGTCGAGGATCATGCGCTGACGCGCGCCGGATTACGCACGGCGCTCCAGGGCTCGTTCGACGTCGTTGCCGAGGCCCCGGATGGTTTGCTCGGCTGGGAAGCGATCCAGCGGGAACGGCCGGACGTGGCCGTGATCGATATTGGCATTCCGGCGATCGACGGCATAACGCTGACCAAGCGCGTGCGGACCGAGCTTCCCGAAACGCACGTCGTGATCGTTACGATGCTCGACCTCGAAAACGAAGTGCTGGCCGCGCTGGCCGCGGGCGCCGACGCATACTGCCTCAAGAACTCCGAGCCGGAACGCATCGTCGAGGCGGTGCGCATCGCCAGCGAAGGCGGCGCGTATTTCGATCCGCAGATCGCGCATATCGTGCTCTCGCGCTTCTCGCCCGATACGCCGGCAAATTCTCGCTCGTCACCGCTAACGCCGCGCGAGACCGAAGTTTTGCGTGCCATCGCGGAGGGTCGTGCAAATGCAGAGATCGCCGAAAGCCTGCACCTCGGGCTCGGCACGATCAAAGGCCACATTCGCGACATTCTCGAGAAGCTCTCGGCATCCGACCGCACCCAGGCGGCCGTCACTGCGCTAAAAAAAGGCTATATTTAGGAGTCTACGCCCCGAGGATAGAGCGAATGCGTTCGCCTGCGCCGTTCTTGACGATCACGATCATCGCGTCGCCGGCGTGCAGCGTCGTGTCGCCGGTCGGGATTTCCAGGTCGCTCTGCGGGCGGTCGACGGCGACGACGACCGAGTTGCGCGGAAAGTCGATCTCGGAGAGGCGCTTACCGTCGACTGGGGAGCGTTCGGGAATCGCGACCTTAACGAGCTGCATGTCGCCCTTGCCGAAGAGATGCATCGTCTCGAGCATCGAGCGGTACTTCGAGGCGTTGACGTGCTCGTTGAGCACGTCGAGGATAAGTTCGGTTGACGAGATGACGATCACGGGGTCGTCCGTATCAATTGAGTTGAAGATCAGCTTGTTGGCGGGATTGTTAACGCGGGCGATGCACCGCGCCTTGGATTTTTTCTTCGAAAGCAGCACGACGACCAGGTTGTCTTCGTCGTCCCCGGTATCGGCGACGACGACGTCGGCGCGGCTGACGCCGGCCGCATCGAGAACCGTTGGGTCGCAGCCGTCGCCGACAACGGTCACTTGCCGATCGATCAGACGCTCGAGCATCTTTGCTTTCCGCTCGACTTTCTCGATGACGACGACCTCGTGACCCTGGTTGATCAGCGCGCGGGTGAGATAGGAGCCGACTTTCCCGCCGCCGACGATGAGGATAAACATCGGTTCAGGCCGTCACTTTCGGAGGCAGAGGTGTGCTGCGAAAACGTTGGGCGAAGTCGCCGATCGCATCGGGTGCGACGACGGCATTGACTTCATCGCCCTCTTGAAGCACGAAGTCGCTCGAGGCGACGCTAACGGCTTGCGCGCCGCGCCGCACGGCAGCAATTCGAATCCGGCCCTCTTCCTCGATCTCCGCGACGCGTTTGCCGGCATCCGCCGGGCCGACGAGCGCGGCGACCGACGTCAGCTTACCGAAATCGAAGGCTTGATTCTCCCACGGCGCGTCGATCAGAACGTCTCGAATCAGCTTGGCGCCGACGGTGGTCGGGCAGACCGTCTGAACCCCGAGTTCGCGATACATCTGACCGCGCGGCGGGTCGTAGATCCGAGCGACGATCCGTTTAATCTTGAACATCCGCTGCGCGATGAGCGCTGCCATGATGTTCCGGTTGTCGCCGTTGGTGACGGCGATAAAGCCGTCGGCAGTCGCCGCTCCGGCTCGCTTGAGCACGTCGTAGTCAATGCCGGTGCCAACCACGACGTGGCCTTTGAATTTTTGCCCGAGGCGCTTGAAGGCGGCGGCGTTTTCATCGACGACGATGACTTCGTGGCCGTCGGAATCCAGAAGTTTTGCAAGTGCAGAACCGACGCGCCCACACCCGACGATGAGGTATCTCATGAACAACGAAGCACGTTCAGAGGCCTCCGGGCTTTACCCTGGTCGCGGCAGGCCGTAGCGCACGGCAAAGGAAGGGAGCACGGTTCTGCAAAATCTTTCGAGGCTCATCGGGGCGTGGCTCAGCTTGGTAGAGCGCTTCGTTCGGGACGAAGAGGTCGCACGTTCAAATCGTGTCGCCCCGAAATCCACCTTAGTCCCGTCATCCTGAGCTTGTCGAAGGACGAAGGGGACGCTTGTTCTCGAACTTTAACCCAGCGGCGCGGCGCGTGCTCCGAGTAGCAGAGCAAGAGTGCCGAAACCACAGTCACTATTATGTGGGCGCCGACCATTTGCTCGTCGCCCTGCTCGAGGAGCGCGATCCATCCACCGTGCGTGCCCTCGACGCGGAGGGCATTGACGTCCCCGAGGTCCATGCCGAGGTTCGGCGGGCGCTGGGGACCGGCGACGACCGGCTCTGGGAGGGCATTCTGATCACCCCGCGCGTTCGGCGGATCGTCGCACTGGCGGAAGAGCGAGCCGCCGACCGTGAGATCGGGCCGCTCGACCTGTTCGAAGCTTTGCGACTGGAGGGGGGCAGTTCGGCGGCCGAGATTCTTCGCCGGGCTGCGACCCGAAACAGAACGCCGGCGCTCGAGTAAAGGAGCGGGGTGGAGCACCTTCAACAGGGCATTTTTTGGCTCGTCGACACCTACGGGTACTTTGGGCTCTTCGTGGCGCTCGCGCTGGGAAACATCGGCGTTCCGATTGGGACGGAGATCGTTCTTCCCGTAGCCGGAGCGCTGACGGCGACCGGGCATTTGAGCAATCTCTGGCTCACGATTGCAGTATCGCTAGGCGGCGAGCTTGCCGGCGGCTCGGTCGGATACGCAATCGGTCGCTTCGGCGGCGTGCCGTTAATCGAACGGTATGGAAAGTACGTACACTTTACCCACGACCGGCTGCAAGGCGTCCATCGCTTCTTCGAACGCTGGGGAACCTTTGCGATCTTCATCTGCCGCTTTCTCCCGGTGTTGCGTGGCGTCGTGGCCGTCGCCGCGGGCGTGGCGGAGATGAACCTGGCGCATTTCTACCTCTGGACCTTTCTCGGATCGCTGATCTTTTGCAGTCTGTTAATCTTGATCGGCAACGCGCTTGGCGCACATCTTTCCACGGTGCTGCCGTTGCTGCATCGCGGCTCCTACGCGTTCCTGGGCCTCGTGGTCGTTGCGATTATTGCCGGAATCATCGTCATGCGAGCGCGATCGCGCCCGCTTCGAGCTAGGTGAAGCTACACACGGATCTTTCGCAGGTCCCGGATGCGCCGGGCGTTTACATGATGATCGGCGCCGGCAACGAGATCCTGTATATCGGGAAAGCGATCTCCTTGCGAAATCGCGTGCGCTCGTATTTTCAGGAAGGCGCCGCGCACACGATTCGAACCGCGGCGATGGCGGAGCGAGTTGTCGACGTTCGAACGATCGTCGTCACCAACGAAGTCGAAGCGCTGATTCTCGAAGCCAATTTGATCAAGCGCCATCAACCGCCCTTCAACGTCCGGCTTCGCGACGACAAGCGCTACCCATATCTCAAAGTGACCAACGAGGCGTTTCCGCGCGTCGTCTTCACGCGAATGGTGCGAAACGACGGCGCGCGCTATTTCGGCCCCTATACCAACGCGCACGGGCTGCGCGAGTTGATCGACCTGGTACGCCTCGTCTTTCCGTTGCGCACCTGCCGCGAGCCGATCGATGGTCGCCGGAAGCGCCCGTGCCTGCAGTACCACATTCACCGGTGCCTGGCGCCTTGCGTCGGCTATCAGACCGAAGAAGACTACGATGCGACCATCGACGAGGTCGTGCTCTTCTTGGAAGGCAAACAGGAGTCGCTGTTGCGGCGCCTGCAGCACGAGATGACGGAGTCTGCCGAGCGCTTGAACTTTGAAGCGGCGGCGCGGCTTCGGGACCGTATCGTCCAAGTGCGGCGCGTTACCGAAGGGCAGAAGGTCGTGTGGAAGTCGCGCCTGGATATGGATCTGATCGCGGTCGCGCGGGCTCAAGGGCAAGCCTGCATGCAAGTCTTCCTCGTGCGCGGCGGCAAGCTGATCGGCCAGGAGCATTTCATTCTCGACGGCGTCTACGAACAGTCGGATGAAGTGTTGATGGGGGAGTTCCTCAAGCA
>JABCZE010000184.1 GCA_013289785.1 Vulcanimicrobiota bacterium
GCGCGTCGAACAAGTGGCGACGCCACTCGACCTCTTCGACGGGCCCGCGACGCCCTACGTTCGCGATCTCGTTCATGCCGGCGACGACGTCTACCGGCGCTACTTCGTGCACGCTCGCGAGCTGCTGAGGACTACAAGCACGTGACGTATCTCGCCGCTCACCCGGCGCGCGTGGCGGCATTGGCGGCCGCGCACCTCGAGCTGGTCGGCGTCGCGCTTGCAGCCGCGCTGCTCGTCGCCGTACCGCTCGGTTTGTGGGCGGCGCGGCGCCGGAACGTCGCGCCCTGGCTGCTCGGCACGTTGGGCGCGATCTATACGATTCCGAGCCTGGCGTTGCTGGCCGTCCTCGTCGAGTGGTTCGGGCTAGGGTACACGCCGATCTTCGTGGCGTTAGTCGTCTATGCGCAGTTCATGCTGGCACGCAACGTCGTCGCGGGCATCAACGGCGTGGATCGCGCGCAGGTAGACGCCGCGCGAGGCTTGGGAATGTCGCCGCCGCAAATATTGCTGCGCGTTGAGTTTCCGCTTGCGCTGCCCGTCCTGATCGGCGGCGTGCGCATCGCGGCGATCGCGATGATTTCGATCGCGACCCTCGGCGGCTACGTCGGCGGCGTCGGTTTAGGCGTCCTCATCTTCAACGGGCTGACGCTGCATCAGCCGCAAATGATCGTGGCCGGAAGCCTCGCGGCCTGCGCGCTCGCAATCGCCGTCGACGCCGCACTCCGCTTCGCGGAAGCAAAAACCCGTCCTTCGACTCCGCTCAGGATGACAAGGGGAGGGTTTTCTAAATAACCTCGATTTTTGCCATCATGCCTTGATCCTCATGATCGAGGATGTGGCAGTGAAAGAGAAACTCGCCTTTGATGATCGGGGAGCGGAAGTCCATCAGCAAATCGAGGGAGCCCGGAACGCTCTTGATTCCAACCGGGACGCGATGCGGAATGACGACGCTATCGGCCCAATACGGATGAGCAACGGGTACGCCGTTGATCTTTTGGACCAAGAAATGAATCTGGTGGATGTGAAAGTCGTGAATTTCCTGGGTGACGTTCACGACGTGCCACTCTTCGACGGTACCGGCGTGTACCACGTACATCGGCTTCGCGTTCATCGAAAACATCTTGCCGTTGATGAAGAACCGCGGCTTCGAGTTCTCGCTAAAGACGACGACGCGTTTGGCCGCCGGCGGCGGAAGCTTGGTGTTATAGCCGTTCTGAACTTGCGGCGAACCGGCGGTCAGCGGCTGCGACGAGAAGTCTCCGCCGGACGGCTTATGCTTGGGCGCCTCGAGCTTCGCGAGTAACCAGGGCGGATCGGCATCCCCATTCGGACCCGTGTTATAGCACAGCGTCCGGAACTTGCCACGGCCGCTCTTTGGGCCGGTAACGACGAACTCCGCGCGCGCGGCCGGGGGAACGATGATGTAGGGCATCGACTCCGTCGAAGGCGTGCCCGGGTAGGTGTCGAGGGCAAACCCATCGACCGCGACCAGTTGAAGATTCTCGCCTTCCACGCTGAGCTTGAGCGTCTTGTGGCCCGTCGCATTTACCACTCGGAAGAACTGCTTCTCGCCCGGCGCAATGGTGATCACCGGTTCGAAAGCGCCGTTGAGCGCTACGTTCAGGCCATCGTAGAAAAGGCACGGTGTCTTATTGCTATTTAGCGGGCGCGCCGTCGCCATCGGCATTGCGCCCATGCCGGACATTCCGTCATTCGAATCTTCCGCCTCGGCGACGTCGTCGTGAGGCCGTGCATTCACGCCGATCCCAGTCGCCCGAACGACGATCAAGCGCTGCTTCATCTTAGCGAGTCGCGGGAAGCGCTTCTCGAGGCCAAGGACAACGATTGCGCCCGACATTCCACCTTCGCCAACTTGATAGCTGGTCTCGAGGTGCACGTGCGGGTGATACCAGTAGAGCCCGGGCTCTTGCGTTACGGGGACGTGCACGTCGTAGTGCAGCGTCTCACCGGGCGTGGCGAGAACGCCTAGGACGTCGTCACCGGGCTTGTGCGGCGCGGAGCCCATGCCATGAAAATGCAGGTTCATGTCCGACGCCAGCCCGGCGCTGGCCGGCAAGTCGTCGGTGACGTCGACAATAAAGCGCTGGCCAGGCTCGATTTCGATCGTCGGTGCGACCCCGTGTAGTCCCTGGTACTCGAACGACGGTAAGCCCGTGGCCGGGTTAATGCCCGCGATCAGGGAGACCGTCGCGACGCCGTTGACCGCCTTGACGACCGGGGGCTCGGGAAGCTCGTTTACGTTGGTGTCCGGGGAGAGCCTCGTTCCAGCCGCCGGTTGCGAAAGCATCGCCGGCCCCGGCGGAATCGCACCGGTTGGGCCGCTTGCTCCGCGGCAGCCTGCGGCAAAAGCACAGACGATGGCAAAAATGAGAAGACGACGCGTCATATGGGAAAAATACCTCGCCCGCTACTTCACGAACGAGCGGGTCTTCCCTATCCGTTACTGACGAACCAGGAGGTGAACGCTGAAGCTTTTCGCGTCGTCGTGCCAGACCGATCGCGGCGTAAAACCAGCGCCTTCGGCCAGACGCGCCACATCGTCATCGGCAAACTTGTACGACGATTCGGTGTGAATTCGTTCTCCCGCTTCCAGATTGATCCGAAGATCCGCGGCGCGTACGCGAACGCTCATGCGCTCTTGCGCTTCGAGGAACGAATCGACCGAACCGCGCCGCTCGTCGTAGTGCGCGACGTGATGGAATTTCTTGAGATCGAAGTCGGCGTCGAGCTCGCGATTGATCCGTACGAGCACGTTGCGGTTGAAGGCGGCCGTCACGCCGATCGGATCGTCGTAGGCGTGCTCGAGCGTCGCGCGATCTTTCTTGAGATCGGTTCCGATCAGCAACCCATCGCCTGGTCGTAGCGCGGAGCCGAGCAAGGCCAGCAACTGACGCGATTCCTGCGGCTCGTAGTTGCCGATGTTCGACCCCATGAACATTGCGAGCATTTTATGATCCGAAAGTACCGCTTGCGACTCGAGCACGTCAAAATAGTCGCCCGCATAGGCGCGCACGCGCAGTTCGGGATAGCTCTCCACCAGGGCCATCGACGATGCGCAGACGGCCTCGGTGGAAATATCGATCGGGCAATAGAGCAGCCGGTCTTGCACGCGTAACGCTTCGCCGATTAAGAGCCGGGTTTTTATCGCGCTTCCACTTCCGAGTTCCAGAAAGTCAACCGGCGCGTCGAGCAATCGGACGATCTGCCAGCCCCATTCCGAGAGTATCTCGGTTTCGGCTCGCGTCAGATAGTATTCGGGCAGATGCGTGATCGCGTCGAAGAGCGCCGAGCCGACGTCGTCGTAATGATATTTCGACGGCAAGCGCTTCGGCGTCGAGCTCATGCCCGCCACAACGTCCTGCGCAAACGAAGGCACGCCCCTCGCACGAGGCACGGTAATCAGCTCGAAGCGGTCGGAGACCGCTGTATCTATGGCCACGTGCACCCCCTCATGCCCGAGTACGACCAGTTATAAACGGGGAACGCTCGGCGGGTTGCAGGCGGATTCCCTGGAGCCCCGCAGGCTCCTAGGGCTCGATGAGCTCGACCCGCAAGCGGGAGTTCCAGAACCCGTAGAGTGCGTAAACCGCGAGGCCGACCAGGAACCAGATGCCGTAGCGCCACCAGGTCGCCACCTGAAGGCCGCTCACGAGGTAGAGGCACGACCCGGCCCCGGCAATCGAAAAGAGCGGCAGAAGAGGCGCCCGGAACGGACGCGGAGCCGACGGGTTCACGATGCGCAGCACCAAGACTCCGGCACACACGATTGCGAAGGCCGCGAGCGTGCCGATATTGACGAGCAGCAGCAGTTGAGTCAGCGGAAAGACCGCGGCAAAGACGGCGACGATCGCGCCGGTAATCAGCGTCATCCGCGCCGGCGTGCGAAAGACGTGATGAATCCGCGCGACGCCCGGCGGCAACATGCGATCGCGCGCCATCACGTAGAAGATGCGCACCTGCCCCAGCAGCGACGTCAGCATGACCGTCGTGTTGCCCGCCAAACCGCCGATTGCGACGATCCAATACAGCGCGTGGCTCTTGCTGACCGAACCCAGCGCGTCGAGCATTGCGGCTCCTTCGGACAGGCGATCGAAGCGCAGGACGCCGACCGTGCAAAGCGTTAACGCCACATAGAGGATGCCGCCCAGGGCAAGCGCCAGAACGATGCCGATCGGAACGTTACGCTCGGGCTGTTTCGCTTCTTCCGAAGCGACGGTTACCGTATCGAAACCGATGTACGCAAAGAACACCAATGCGGTGCTCGCGAGCACGCCGTGATAGCCCATCGGAGCAAACGGTTGCAGATTTCCAACATGCACGAAGGGTGCAACCGCACCGATAAAGACCAGCATCGACACGATCTGCACGATGACCAGCGCTCCGTTGACGCCGGCC
>JABCZE010000185.1 GCA_013289785.1 Vulcanimicrobiota bacterium
TTAGAGTCAAGACCCCGGGCTGCGACGGTTCCGGCCGCTTGTCCTACGAGGCGAGAGAGCATCATTTTGCGCGTTTTCTAACCCTGCGGGCGCGGCTGCGGAGTTATAATAGTCCCAACATGCGGATTGCAACATCGTTCGTTCAAAAAACACTTCTCTGGACCGTGTTGCCGGCGGTCCTTAGCCTTTCAGTACCTGGGGTCGCGGGCGCGCAGCAGCCGGAGCCAAGCTACGGGACCCAACCGGTTCCGAGCTACGGAAGGCCGGTAGCGCCTCAAGACCAGATCAAAGGCACCGTTACCGGGTTTGACGGAGCCTATATCGTCTACATGCGCGACGACAAGGGCTACGACGACCACGTTTCGATGCACCAAGGCACGGAGATCAATCCGATCGGCACCAGGCTCGTCGAGGGCATGCCCGTCACGATTTATGGCTATGCCAACGGCCCCACCTTCGAAGCCAATCGTATCGACGTCGCCGTGGCTTACACGCCGAACTACAATGGCGCCTATTACGCCGGCGGCCCCTATGACGGCTCAGGCTACGGCTCGGGCTATTACGGCTCCGGCTACGGCTCGGGCTATTACGGCTCCGGCTATTACGGCGGGGCCTATCCCTGGGGTATCGGCATCGGAATCGGCCTTGGCTTCGGCTTCGGCTGGGGCTGGGGCTGCTGCGGCTATTGGGGTGGCTGGGGCTGGGGTTATCGCCCGTGGGGCTACTACGGAGGATACGGCTACTATCGCGGACCGTATGGCTACTACCGTGGACCCTACGGCTATCGCGGAACGGCCTACGGCTACCGTGGCTACTACGGCGGTTATCGTGGCGGCTACTACGGCGGCTATCGCGGCGGGTACGGCGGCGGCTACCGCGGCGGTTATGGCGGCGGGTACCGTGGGTCAGGGACCGTGCACGGCTCCGCCGGAGGCGGCCACGCACCCTCTGGTGGCGGCGGACACGGCGGCGGTCGACCGCACTAGCCGGTCTACCAGAGCGAGCCGTCAGCTACTAGCAGGTAAAGAATCGGGCCGAGGCCCCAAATGATACTGACGACGAACCAGATGACCTTCTGGAACGTCGTCAGGTCGTCGCGGCCGATCAGATTGATCCACATCAGGATCATGGCGATCGGGTGTAAGAAAACCGAAAGCAGAATCTCGAGGAGCAGCTTCATGGGCTGCTCTTCGTTCTTGCATCGCTTTGCCGCCTCCGCTCGTTATGGTACCTACAGATGAAACACGATGTAGTACCCGCGATTCAGAAGAGCGAGGACGAGTGGAGGGCGCAACTCGGTCCGCAACGCTATCACATCCTGCGCGAAGCCGGCACCGAGGCGCCGTTCACCGGTTCGCTTCTCAAAATTCAAGACGACGGCACCTATCTCTGCGGCGCCTGCGGGCAGCCGCTCTTCACGTCGAGTGAAAAATTTGACTCGCATTGCGGCTGGCCCAGTTTTACTCATCCCGAGGAGCGGGAAAACGTAAGGCTGCTGGACGACAACAGCCTGGGCATGCGTCGCATAGAAGTACGTTGCAAGCGCTGCGACTCGCATCTCGGCCACGTATTCGACGACGGTCCCGGACCGGAGGGAACCCGCTATTGCATCAACTCACACTCGCTCGATTTTCAGCCCTCGCGGCAAGCCTAAGTCTCGCGCTCTCGTTCACCGCGATGCACGCGCAGGCGGCGACGCCCGGTCCCGGCCTCGGCGTCGTCTCGGTTCTTTACGCGGGGTCGCTGGTGACGCCGATGGAGGGGCCGCTCAAAGCGGCACTTCACGAACGTGGAATCGAGTTCGAAGGCGAGCCCGGCGGCAGCAAGGAGTTGGCAAACCTGATTGCGGCCGGGATTCGTTCGCCCGACGTTTTCATCAGCGTCAATCCGGCGCTCGTCAAGAAGCTCGGAGATCGCGTTGCCTCGGCGACGACGTTTGCCGGTACGAGCCTCGGCATCGCCTGGGCGCCAAACTCCAAGTACGCCGCGCTCTTTGACGGCGTCGCCAAGGGTACGACGCCGCTGGAGCACGCGCTCGAGACGCCGGGCTTGCGGATCGGCCGCACCGACCCGCAGCTCGATCCGAAGGGGAGCTACACGATCGAAGGGATGACGATGTGGCTGGGTCACGACGGTGAGGCGCGCATTCTCGGCGCCGATGAAAACCCGTCGCAAATTTTCCCCGAACAAGACCTGCTCGCGCGCGTCGACACCGGCCAAGCCGACGTCGGATTCTTCTACCGCACCGAGGCGATCGCGCGCGGTTATACTTTCGTCTCGCTCCCTGGCGCCGCCGCGCTCACCGATCGCATCACCTACACGCTGGCGATCATGAAGGCCGCGCCCCATCCGCAAGCGGCGCGCGCCTTCGCCGATTTCGTTCTGACCGGCCCCGGGAGAGCGATCCTCGAGCAGGCCGGCCTTACCTACCGGTGACCGCCAACGCGCAGTTTCCGGACGAACAAGCCACCGACGGGAGCTTCGAGCGGCAAGAAGACGCTTTTCGCGACTGGGTAACCGCTGACGATGGCTCGGTGTATCCCGCCGCGGCCGGCCGCTATCATCTCTATGTATCGTTGGCCTGCCCGTGGGCATGCCGGACGGTCATCGTTCGTAAGCTCAAAGGCTTGGAAGACGCGATCGGCATGACGATCGTGGACCCGATTCGCGACGAGCGCGGCTGGCGCTTCACGACGGCGGAGTCCGATCCCGTCAACGGCTGGCAGTTCTTGCGCGAGGCCTACACGGCCAGCGATCCGGCCTACGCCGCCCGGGTGACCGTGCCCGTGCTGTGGGACAAGCACCGGCGGCGTATCGTCAGCAACTCCGACGACGATATCATGCGCATCCTGGAAACCCAGTTCGATGCCTTCGCCGCCAATCCGAAGCTCGATCTCTATCCGCCCGAACTGCGCGCTCAGATCGACGAGCTCAACGGTTTCCTCTACGAAACGTTCAACAACGGCGTCTACCGCGCGGGCTTTGCAACCTCGCAGAAAGCGTACGAAGACGCCGCCTACGAAGTCTTCACGGCGATCGACGCCATGGAAGAGCGTTTGGCATATCGCCGGTATCTCTTTGGAGAGCGGCCGCTCGAAACCGATTGGCGATTCTTCGTGACGCTCGTCCGCTTCGATCCGGTCTACTACGGTCACTTCAAGTGCAACTTGCGCCGGATCGTGGATTACCCGAATCTTTACGGCTATCTGCGCGACCTCTATCAGATTGACGGCATCGCCGAGACCGTGAACTTCGATCACATCAAACGCCACTACTACATGACGCACGACGACATCAACCCGACCCGCATCGTGCCGATCGGGCCGCTGATGGACCTTAGCGCGCCGCACGACCGGGAAAGCCTCTGATTTTGGCCTGATGCCCCGCTTCCCGGCGGCGGGAGGGGGTTCGAATCGGCTTGCAAGAAGGCGCCTCGATGGAGCTTCGTCCCCTCGGATTCGGCGAGATTTTCGACCGGGCCGTAACCCTCTACATTCGCAATCTCGTGCCGTTCGCGACGATCGTCGTCGTATTCGTCCTGCCGATTTCGATAATGCAATACTTGCTCGATGTGGGCTCCCAACCGGAGTTCTCCACGATCGTCGAGATTCTTCGGCACCCCGCGCGCGCCCAAACCCAACACATCCCGACGATCTTCGAATCTCCGGGACTGGTTGCGATTTCCATCGCAATGGTATTCCTAACGTATTTACTTTGGCCGTTTGCGCTTAACGCGGTGGCCGTGGGCGTCGCGGCATTATATCGCAGCCGGCCGATTGTGTTTGGAGCCTGTTACCAGATCGTGCTTCGCCGGTGGCTGCAGATCGTGGGATTGATCCTAGTAGACCTCGTCGTGGCGCTGGTGTGGTACGTCGCCACCGTGCTGGTCATCGTGGCGATCGTTGTCGTCGCCGTGCTGCTTGGAAAGGTTTCGGTGGTACCGGCGGTGTGGTTCTGGTTCGGCTTTACCGGCGCAATCCTCGTTCTGTGCGTCTCGATTCCCTTGGTCGCGCCATTATACGTTGCGCTCACCTTTTCCATGTACTCCGTCGTGATCGAAGAGCGCGGCGTGTTCGAGTCGCTTGCGCTCGGTTTTCGACGCATCTTTAACCGGGCCGAGTTTTGGCGGGCGCTGCTCTTCGCGGTCGCCGCCGGGGCAACGGTGTTCGGCGGATCCATGATCTTCGGCGTCCTTGCAATCGGCGCGGCATTCGTGCACCTGCCCTGGCTCCAGGCCATTATCGAAGGGCTCGCGCGCGCCGTCATTACCCCGTTTGCCGTCGTGCTTTTAGCCGTCTACTATTTCGACGTGCGAATTCGGCGCGAAGGCTTCGATCTCGAAGCCAGCCTCGAACGTCTCTCCGCCCCGAACGTCGCATGATCGTCCCGCTTGCGGCTGCGGTCGCGCTGGCG
>JABCZE010000186.1 GCA_013289785.1 Vulcanimicrobiota bacterium
CTAGGGGACGGGTTGGGCGGGAACGGCCGTCGCGAGCTTTTCGAGCATCGCGCGATTGAACTGCGGCAGATCCTCGCTGCCGCGACTCGAGACCCAGTTGGAGTCCGTGACGGTCGGCTGATCGCGGTAGAGGCCGCCGGCGTTGCGGATATCGTCGGCGATCGAGTGAACGCCGGTGACTTGGCGGCCACGAACCAACTGCGAGGAAATCAGGACTTGTGCGCCGTGGCCGATCGAGAACATCGGCTTCTTGAGCGCATCGAACTCTCGCACGAAACGCTGCACTTCACGGTCCATGCGAATCCGGTCGGGCGACGTCCCTCCCGGAAGCAGCAGCGCGTCGAAGTCCTCGCCGGTGCAATCTCCGATCAGCTCTTCGGCCTTGAGGCTCGCGCCGTCGTCGAGTCCCCGCTTGCCGCGAATGCGTTGCCGCGCGCGCTCGTCGATGCCGACAATCGTTACGATGGCGCCTGCCTCTTCGAGCGCGCGCCGGGGCTCCGCCAGCTCGACCTCTTCAAACCCGTCGCCGATCAGCGCGGCTACCCGCTTTCCATCCACTCCCTGCATATCGGCCCGTTGATTCGCGTCGTCCTGAAGCCCACCTTCGCTCGTGGTTACCCGAAGAGACCGCGGGTAAGGCCCCCGTCGACCGAGATGGTTTGCCCCGTCACGTAGCTCGCTGGGGCGCCGCACAGGAAGACGGCCAGCGGCGCGAACTCCTCCGGCGAAGCGATACGGCCCATCGGCACCTCGCTCGAAGCGGCAAGCAACTTCGCCTCGTCATTGCCGTAAAGGGCCCGCAGGCGCGCCGTTTCAACCCGCCCGGTCGCGATGGAGTTGACCGTCACGCCGTCGCGCGCAACCTCCACGGCAAGCGTGCGCAGTGCCGAGACCAGCGCGGTGCGAAAGACGTTGGAGAGTGCCAGCGTGTCGATCGGCTGCTTCACGGACGTAGACGTCAGCGCCACGATGCGGCCCCAGCCGCGGGCGCGCATCGGCGGCACGATCGCGTCGAGCAACTGCAACATTCCACGCAGCAGGAGGCCATAGGCGGCGTCCCAGTCGGCCAAGGCAAGCTCCGTGAACCGTGCCGCTTTGGGGCCGCCTCCGTTGAGAATCGCGATGTCGGCATCGCCGAAGGCATCGTGGAACGCCGCGTACATCGCGGGGACCGACCCTGCGTCGTGCAGGTCGAGCGCAAATCCGCGCGCCTCGGGAGCGCCCAGCTCCTTCGCTCGTGCCGCGACCTCGTCGAGCCGATCGAGCCGGCGCGCCGCCAAACCAAGCCTTACTCCCTCGCGCGCGAGGGCGAGGGCAATCGCCTCGCCCAACCCTGAGCTGGCGCCCAGTACGAGCGCGCAGCGTCCGTTTATCCCTAAATCCATGCGGTAGCGGCTTTTCCGCCCGCGGGCTCTCACCTTGCGCTGCCGTCGGCCCTTTGCTATCCTAAGCCCGTCGCCGGGACGGTTCGGACTCTGTACCCGAGCGAGACTATCCTGTCAAAGGAGTTTCATTCGTGCCACTCAGCAAAGAACGCAAGGCGGAGATTGCCGCCAAGTACGGCCGCGGGTCCAACGACACCGGATCGGCCGAGGTGCAGATCGCGGTCCTGACCGCATCGATCAACTCGCTCACCGAGCACCTCAAGATTCACAAAAAGGATCATCACAGCCGCCGTGGCCTGCTCTTACAAGTCGGGCAACGCCGCCGTTTGCTAAACTATCTGCATACGACGGATCTCGAGCGCTATCGCTCGCTTATCGCCGATCTAGGTTTGCGCCGCTAGTAAGCTACTTTTTTCGTTCGTGCGCTCGGCGTGCGGCTTCGACGATCGAGTCCGCGCCCATCCCGTAATACTCGACCAGCTCGAAGGGATCGCCGGACTGTCCGAAACGGTCGTCGACGCCGATGAACTCGATCGGCACCGGATGGCGCTGCGCGAGAATTTCGGCGACGCGCGAGCCCATGCCGGCTTGGCGCTGGTGCTCTTCGACGGTGACGACCGTGCCGCAACCGCGTGCCGCGTCGACGATCGCGGCCTCGTCCATCGGTTTAACCGTGTGGTTGTTGACGACGCGACATTCGATGCCGTGCTGCGCGGAAAGCCGGTCGGCAGCAATCAACGCGTTGTACACGAGAATGCCGCAGGCGACGATGGCGACGTCGCCGCCTTCGCGGAAGATCTGGGCCTTGCCGATTTCGAACGGCGTTTCGCCGGTCGTAATGACGGCCGACTTCTCCCGGCCGAAGCGCAAATACACCGGTCCCCACATCTCGGAGAGCGCGAGCGTCGCTTTCTTCGTTTGAACGGAGTCGCACGGCACGACGACGGTCATATGCGGGATAACCCGCATGATGGCGATGTCTTCGATTGCTTGATGCGTTGCGCCGTCGGGGCCCACGGAGACGCCGGCATGGGCGCCTGCGATCTTGACGTTGGTTTCGTTGAGCGCCATGATCGTGCGCACTTGCTCCCACGAGCGGCCGGGATTGAACATCGCGTAGCTTGCGATCCACGGAATCTTTCCGACCGCCGCAAGTCCGCCCGCCATTGCGACGAGCATCTGTTCGGCGACGCCGATCTCGATATACTGCGCCGGATGCGCCTTCTTGAAGCCCTCGAATCGCGTCGATTCGGCGAGGTCGGCGCAGATGCCGAGCACTTCGCGACTGCGCGACCCGGCCTCGATCAATCCTTCGCCGAAGCCGTTGCGCGTCGGCACCAGCTTGAGGTCGGCGGCGCGATAGTCCGCCAACTGCATGCGCTGCGCGGCGGCGTCAAGAACTGGCGTTCCGCTACTCATGGGCCGCAATCCGTTCGCGGTCGGCGGCCAATTCGCGCAAAGCTTCGTCGGCCTGCGCCGCGTTGGGCGGCTTGCCGTGCCACAGATAGTCGCCCTCCATGTAGGACACGCCCTTGCCGGGAATCGTGTTGGCAATGATGACGTGCGGCTTGCCCTTGTAGCTGCGCGCGCGCTCCGCCGTCGCGATGAACTCCGCAATGTCGTTGCCGTCGCACTCAAAAACTTCCCAGTTGAACGCGCGATATTTTTGCGCAAACGGCTCGAGCGGCATGACGTCCTCCGTGCTGCCGTCGATTTGAATGAAGTTGCGATCGACGATTGCGGTCAAGTTGTCGAGTTTGAACTTCGCGCCGGTCAGCACTGCTTCCCAATGCAAACCGCACTGGTGCTCGGCGTCCGACGTAACGACCCAAGTATGAAAGTCTTTGCCGTCCATCTTCGCGCCGAGCGCCATTCCGACACCCTGCGCGAGACCTTCGCCCAGCGGACCGGAGGTCGTCTCGACCGACGGAAGCGTTACGCGTTCCGGGTGCCCCTGCAGGCGGGAACCGAACTTTCTCAGCGTCAGCAGCTCCTCGACCGGAAAATACCCGAAGTTCGCCATCGCCGAGTAACGGACGGGCGCGATGTGCCCGCACGAGAGAAGCAGGCGGTCGCGATCGGGCCACTCCGGATTAGACGGATCGTGCCGCATCAAGTGCCCGTAGAGCGCCGTAAAGACGTCCGACATGTCCAGCGGGCCGGCCGAATGCCCCGATCCGGCCGCCAGCAGCGAGCGGATGATGCCCTGGCGGACGTCGTTGGCCTTGAGCTTCAACTCGGTTAAGTTCTCGGCAGTAAGGCTGTGCATGGGAGCCGTTATACCAGCCCTAGCGTGCCGGACCCTATGAGCTGCAAAGGCCGCGCGGGCAGGGCGCCCCTGGGCAAAAACCGAATGGCGCGCGGTTAATCAAAAACAATTACGATAGAAAATTAGGAGAAACTGTGCCCGAATCCGTTACATTGACGGTCGGCGGGCGCACGATGGTCATCGAAACCGGCGAACTTGCGAAGCAAGCAAACGGCTCCGCGCTGATTCGTTATGGTGACCAAAACGTCGTGCTCTGCGCCGTGACCGCTTCCGAAAAACCCCGCGAAGGGATCGACTTCTTCCCCCTCACCTGCGACTTCGAAGAGAAAATGTATGCCGCCGGAAAGATTCCGGGGGGCTATATCAAGCGCGAAGGACGTCCCTCAGAACATGCGGTGATCAGCTCGCGTCAGATCGATCGCCCAATCCGCCCGCTCTTTCCCGACGGTTTCCGCAACGACATTCAGATCGTCGCTACCGTGCTCTCGGTCGACCCCGAGCTCGATGCCGACGTGCTCGGTGTGTGCGCGGCGGGCGCGGCGCTCGCGCTCAGCGATATTCCCTTCGATAAGACGGTCGCCGCCGTGCGCGTCGGGCGCGACGAAGACGGCAACTTCGTCTGCAATCCGACGCTTCCACAGTATGAAACCGGCGGCATGGACATCGTGATCGCCGGGACCTCCGATGCCGTGATGATGGTCGAGGGCGAGGGCAAGGAGATCGCCGAGGAA
>JABCZE010000187.1 GCA_013289785.1 Vulcanimicrobiota bacterium
CGCAAGGCCGTTCGCAAGAAAGTAGCGCGCAAGGTAGTCCGCAAGAAGGTCAGACGCAAGAAGGCTGGAGCCTAGCTCCGGTCTTTCTTAATTCCGCTCTGCGGAGTTAGCTGGAAGCGAGTCGCAAAACGCGACTCGCTTTTTTTTATACGGTTCGTACGATTGGGGCAAAGAGCCAGATCGCAAGAAAGAGCGCGACGCACAGGGCACCGGCCAGGGCGAAGGTTTCGCGAAGGCCGATGATCGAGCCGATCGCGCCGTCCACCAACGATCCCAGCGGCATCACGCCGATTGCGATCATCGTATAAATCGAAAGCGCACGGCCGCGCACGGCGTCGGGCGAAAGGAGCTGGATCAACGTGCTCGTCGCACCCATCATCGCCATGGTTCCGGCACCGATTGCAAAGAGCACGCCGACCGCAAGCCTCAGCGACGGAACGAAAGCCAAGCCGAGGACGCCCGCCGACATCAGCAACCCGGCCTGCAGCCAGAGCCGCGAGCGGCGCTCTCGTTGCGCGAAATACGCCGTGACGAGCGCACCGCCGAATCCGCCGATGCCGATCGCCGAGACGGCCCAGCCCAAGCCGCGCGGGCCGGCGTGTAAAACGTCGACCGCAAACGCGGGGATAAGCTGCGAATACGGCCGCACCAAAATCGCGGTCACGAACTGCGCCAGCACGATCCACCGCAGCGCGGGGTGCGCGACGATGAACGACAGCCCTTGCTTCATCGCATGCCACGTGGGCTCGGCCGGTTGCACCGACGGCGGCGACGGCTTCATGAGGATCACGGCGACGACGACCGCAAGCGTCGCTCCGGCGTTGAAGTAGAAGGCGCCCGCGACGCCGATCCAGACGATGAGCAAGCCTGCAAATGCCGGCCCTACGACGGCCGGCGCGTTAAACGCGATCGAGTTGAGCCCGACGGCGTTCCCGATGTAGCGCCGGTCCACCAGCAAAGGAACCCAGCTTTGACGAGTCGGCGCGTCGAAGCCGTTCGCGCCCGAGTTCAGCGCCGAGATCAGCACCAAGCCGAGCAGGTTCAGCGCGTGCGCCGATGCGAGCAGGGCGAGAATGAGGGCCGCGAGCGCCATCGTCGTATTCGTCACGAGTAAGACGCGGCGGCGCGGAAGCCGGTCGGCAACGACTCCCGCCAGCGGCGACAGCAACAACACCGGAATGGCGCGCGCCGCTCCCAAAATCCCCAGGTCGAGCGCCGCCTGATGCGCCGAGCCCGCCATTCGCGCCACGAAGAACCCCATGGCGGTGAACTGCATCCAGGTTCCGAGGTTTGAAACGAGCAGTCCGATCCATAGCAATCGATAGTCGCGATAGCGCAGCGCGGCAAGAATGCTCACGCGCGAGCTTGCACCGCGGCAACGATCGACGCCGCGCTTTGCGCCGCATCGAGCCGGGACGTATCGATGCACAGATCGTAGTTTCGCGCGTCTCCAAAGGTTAGGCCGTACCACTGGCGGACGTAGGCGGCGCGAGCGCGATCCACCCGATCGATTTCGCCCTCCGCGAGATCCCGGCGCTCGTGCGTGCTTTCCACGACGTGTGCGACCCGCCACTCGCGCGGAGCGTGCATAAAGACGCGCAACACGTCCGGACGGGCGCCGAGGATCGCGAACGCGCCGCGGCCGACGATAACGCAGTTGCCTTTGGCGGCGTACTCTCGCACCGCAGCCGCGACGGCCGCGACCAACTCTTCGTCCAAGGGTTCGGCCGCCGACGCTTGCGCCGTTTCCGGCGTCGCCCGTTCGAGGCTATCGACCAGCCGTTCGCCCAGGGTTCGCCGCGAATCTTCGCTGGCTTCCACCTCTTCGGGCGTGATGCGCAGCCGTTTGGCAACCACGACTGGGAGCTGCCGGTCGACGTAGCGGTAACCCAACGCGCGGGCCGCCCGCTCCGCGACGGCGAGCGCGCCGGTTCCATACTCGTTCGAGATCGTGACGATCACCGGAAAAGGAATATGGAATGACGAATCGCCGTGTCCTGCCGATCGTTGAAGCGCGCGACCTGCGCAAGGTCTTTCGCACCGCAAAGCGCATGCCGGGAGCCCTCGGCGCGTTGCGCTCCCTCTTTTCGCCCCAATACGAGGATCGCGTAGCGGTCGGCGGCGTTACCTTCGCATTGGAACCGGGGGAGCTGGTCGGATACATCGGTCCCAACGGCGCGGGCAAATCCACCACGATCAAGATGCTCACCGGGATTCTCGTCCCCACGTCGGGCCAAGTGCGCGTCGCCGGGCTGGTGCCGTGGAAGAACCGCAAGGAGAACGCGCGCAATATCGGGGTCGTCTTCGGCCAGCGGAGCCAGCTCTATTGGGACCTCCCGCTGATCGACTCGTTCGAGCTGCTGCGAGCGATCTACGCCATTCCGCCCGATCGCTACCGGAAGAACCTCAAAGAGTTCGTCGACATTCTCGAAATGAACGAGTTCCTGCGCACGCCGGTGCGCCAGCTCTCGTTGGGGCAACGCATGCGCGGCGATTTTGCGGCGGCGCTGCTGCACGGCCCGAAGGTCGTCTACCTGGACGAGCCGACGATCGGCCTGGACGTCGTTGCGAAGGAGGCGATCCGGGAGTTCATCGCCAGAATCAACGCCGAGCGCGGCGCGACGATCGTTTTAACGACGCACGACCTCGCCGACGTCGAACGCCTCTGCCGCCGGATCGTGCTCATCGACCGCGGCACGCTCATTTACGACGGCGACATCGACCGAATCAAGGGCGAATACGGGCGATTCCGTACGCTCGTCGTGCGCTTTAGCGAACCGATCGCGCATCCCGAGTTGGACGGCGCGCAGCTGACCGGACTCGAGGGTTCGAGCGCGCGCTTTCGCTTCGATCGCAATCTGCAGCGAGCCGACCGGCTCGTGCGGCAAGCGAGTGAGCGCTACAGCGTCGAAGACGTGAGCCTGGAGGAGCCGGACTTGGAATCGATCATTCGACGCATCTATCTCGAAGGATACGAACGCCGGCCGGAGGAGGGTGCGTCATGATACTGTCCAGCGGTACGAAGAGACCGAAAGTTCATTCCAGCGCCTACGTCGCGCCCACGGCGACGATTTCCGGAGAAGTGACGATCGGCGCGGGCTGCGCGGTGCTGCACGGCGCCGTTATCGTCGCGGAGGGTGCGCCGGTAACGATCGGGGCCGACACCGTCGTGATGGAGAACGCGGTTTTAAAAGCCAGCGGCGGCAGCGTCTTGCAGTTTCCGCTGCACGTCGGCAGCCGCTGCATCGTCGGTCCGCAGGCCTACGTCGTGGGAGCCACGATCGGCGACGGCTGCTTCGTGGCCAGCGGCGCGAAGATTTTCAACGGAGCGACGCTCGAAGACGGCAGCGGCGTCGCGCTGGGCGGGATCGTGCACGTGAACGCTCGACTGCGCAAAGGCGAGAGCGTGCCGATGCAGCACATCGCTTTCGGCGATCCGGCCCGAGTCTATTCGCCGGACAAGGCGCCCGAGATTCACGCGAAGCTGCAGTTCTTTGCCGACGTCTTCAACGTCGAAGGGAGCGACGATGCGCGCGGGCGCGCGGCCCAAACGTATTCCAAGTTCCTGCGCAAAGCTCACGCCCAGGACTCCGTTATCGAAGAACACCGCAACGTCAAGCCGCCTCCGCGGCGGTCGGGTGAGGAGCCTCCGCCGACGCAGGTCGCGGAGGTCGACAAGGTCGTCGACGTCATGATGCTCGAGTTGGAGGAGATGGAGCACCGCCGGCAAGCGGCGATCAAGCGGCAAAAAGGCGGATAACGCTGGAAGCCGCGCTTGCCCCCTACGTCGCGTTTGCGAAGAAGGCGTTCGCGCGCGAGGCTACCTACCGGATCGAGGTGCTCACCGAGATCGGCTCGCTGGTCCTGCGGGTCTACATTCTGCGTTCGCTCTGGACGGCGCTCTACGCGCAAAACGTTGCGCCGATCGATCTTCCGCTGCACAGCATGATCACCTACGCCACCGTAGCGATGCTGATGTCGCTGATTCTCGAAGTGGATGCGACGCGGCTGATTCGCGAGAAGCTTCGAGAAGGGACGATTGCGACCGACTTGATGAAGCCGATCAGCGTTCCGTTCTACTTCTTCAGCGACGGACTGGGCCAAACCGCGCTCCACGCACTCCTCGTGATTCCGTCGCTGCTCTGCGCGCTGCTGCTCGTGCGTATCGACGTGCCGTCGCCCGCGACCTTCGCGGTCTTTCTGCTCGCCTTCGTAATTGGATACGGTGTGAACTTCTTTCTGAACTTCTTGATGAACTGCATCGCGTTCTGGACGCTGGAGACGTTTGCCGCGCAGCTGATCGTGCGCTGGTCCTCCGACCTGCTCTCCGGTCAGATCATCCCGCTGATGTTCTTCCCCGGGATCCTGGGCCGTCTCG
>JABCZE010000188.1 GCA_013289785.1 Vulcanimicrobiota bacterium
TTTGCAGTGGCGTCGAGGGTGGTGCTCATGAAAAATTTCCTTTAGGTGCGATCAAGAGGGGGCGCGCAGTCCGCAGGACGTAGCGCCTTTAAGAATTATGGGGACCCAATTGGATTGCGCGATGCGAGGCCTCAAGCGAGATTTCCCTTCGGCGCAATCCAATTGGGGTTTTTGAAATATTCTTTCAGGACGATTTCGTCGGCCGCGCTCGGAAGGACGGTCGGAGCGTACGCAGCCCACTCGGCTTCGGTAAGTTTGCGGCCATCTACCGTGTAGCGGTCTCCGCCATAATCGCCGATCTTGCGGTTGAAGCGCATGTCGGGAACGTAGAAGTTCGTCTCGCTCGCGTTGACCTCGTTGACGCGGGCGACCGTGGCCGAGATCTCCTCGTGGAACTGCCCGCGAGCGCGCTCGTTGAGGTGTTCCTTGTCGACGCCTTCACCGGCCTTATCCTCGTCGACGCGCCCTTTGATTCCCCACGTGTAGGCCCATTGCGCCGAACCGGAGTGATCGGTGCCGAAGAGATCGAGCGAGCCCGAGATCCACTTGTTGTAGTATTTTTGCTGAATCTCGACGGGAATCACGCCGGCCTTCGCGATGCGGCGCAGCCCCGTGATGCCGGTTCCCATGTGAAAAGACTCCTCGCGAAGCATCGGACCCATCGAGGCTGCGAGCGGGGCGAAACTGGAGTGCGACAGCATGCTCAACTGAAACTTGCCGTCGCGATCCATAAAGTTCGTGTAGGCGAAGAAATCGAGCCAGTGCGTCACGTCGTCGTTGAATGCATTGAGCAAGCGATTCTTTTTGCCGAAAGCGCGGCGCTCGAGCATCTTCTGCGCTTCGATCTTTCCTTCGCTGCCGAAGTGTTCGACCATGAGATGGCACATCTGATAACCGTGACGAGTCTCTTCAACCATGATCCGAACCAGCGATGCCAGATCGTATTCGCTGGGCGCGTTGTTGACCAGGAATCGTTGCTGCTCGTTTGAGGCAAACTCGGTGTCGCCCTGATACACGACCATGTTGAGAACCGCGTCTCGCATGCGCTGATCGGGGATCTCGCGAACGCGCTCCCACCGGCGGTCCCCCTTGAAGTCTCCGAAGTAGATTTCGGGCGTCGGCAGCTCGCCGTACTTCGCCTCAAAGGTGTAGCCCGGCATGAAGCGGTCGACCAACTCGCGGTCGAGCCCGATGTCGCGCCTCCATTCGTCGAGCATAACGATCCAGTCGTCAAAGGTCGCGATTCGGTTCATTTGGTGTCCTTCAAATCGTATAACGGAAATATATCAAACGGCGAGAATACCGTTATACTAAGATGCCACGGCAAGAGGTGTCAACCCTTGTCCAACGGCCGGTTACCCGGCCAAACTCGTTCATTTTCACGCTCTACGGCGATCTGGTCCACCGCCTCGCCGGCGACGGAGCGCTTTGGATCGGCGGCCTGATCCGGCTGATGGCCTCGTTCGGGGTCTCGCCCCAGGCCGTCCGCCAAGCCGTCTCGCGGATGACCCGCCAGGGATGGCTCGTCGCCCGGCGCGAGGGTAATCTGGCCTTCTATTTGGTGACGGTCCGCGGACGCCGCCGGATCGAGGAGCTCAGCCCCCGCATCTACGGGCCAGTGATCGAGTGGGACGGTCGCTGGCGGCTGCTCACCTATTCCGTCGGGGAGACGCGCCGCCCAGCGCGCGAACGGCTTCGGAAGGAGCTGGCCGCGCTTGGCTGGGCCCAACTCTCCTCCTCAACTTGGATCTCGCCTTCGGATGCACTCGAAGCGGCTCGCGAAGCGGCCGCTGCGACGGTGGCGCCCGACGCGATCCATCTGTTCGAGTCGGAGTACCGAGGGCCCCTGAGCGACCGCGCACTGATCGAGCGTTGCTGGGACGTCGAGTCAATTGCGTCGGCGTACCGGGAGTTCATCTCCCGCTATCGACCGCGTTTCCACCTCGAAACCTCCGGCGAGGCGCTCAGCGACGAGGGGGCGTTCGTCGAGCGGCTCTGGCTGGTCCACGACTATCGGAAGTTTGCCTATCTCGACCCCGGCCTGCCAAGCGAGCTGCTGCCGGCTCATTGGCCCGGTACCGCCGCAGCGGCGCTCTTTCGCGAATACTATGCGGCGCTCGACAAAAAATCACAACGCTACTTTCATCTTTGTACGCGTCTGACGGACGGGGCCACGCGAAAGAGCGTCGAAGCGACCCGCCCATGCCAAAACGCCTGATGATCGTTCTTTGCGTCGCCGCTCTGGCGGTTGCTGCCTGTCACAGCAACACCTCGACGACTCCAACGCCCTCATTTACGCCCGGCTCGTCGTCGCCGAACCCGAAGATTACGGCTGCGCACATCTTGGTCACGATCAACGGCTCACCCAAGCCGCATATTCCGGTCGAGGAGTCAACGCCGAGATCGACGGCGAGTCCTCGCCCCGGGACGCCGTTTCAAACGATCAACACCAACCAAAACGGCAAGGTCGAGTTCACCGGCCTCAAACCCGCGAAGACTTACTGCTGGGTAGCCGTCCTGCCCAAGGGCAAGTCGTTTGAATGTGCCCCCTGGCAAACGTGGCAAACCAGCTTAATCAGTCTAGGAACCTAAGGCTTCTGATTCAGTCCGTCCTTCGACGGAGCCCGTCCTGAGCGAAGTCGAAGGGCTCAGGATGACAAAGCTAGCCGTCGTCTTCATCTAAATGTAGGTGGCATCCATCTTCCGCCTCTGAGAGCACGTCGCGCGCTTCGGCAAGAACCGCACGTGAGAGGGGCCGGGGCGGCGGCTCGACGGAGCCCGGCTCGGCAAGAAAATCCACTTCGCTCCAGTCTTCCCAGGTCTCCAGCGGCTCGCCGTCCTGCATCGCCGGAAAGCGCACGCAGAATCCTTGGTCGAGGTGCACGCCCACGACGGTGACCGCGGTGCCGCGCGGAAAATAGGTTCCGTCCTTCCAGAGCGTACCGTAGCTCGTGCTATAATGCTGGCCGATCTTAAGCGCTTCCACCATACGCTAGGCTATACCCGAAACGGGTCCATCGGTTTCTCACCAATGTAGGTGAGCACGCTCTTGGTCTCGCTGTACAGACGCATCGTCTCCATCCCCAACTCGCGCCCGTACCCGGATGCCTTGTAGCCGCCAAACGGAACGCCGGGAAAGACCGCATACGGCGTGTTGATGGCGACCGACCCGGTACGGATTGCGCGAGCGACGCGATTCGCACGTCCGATGTTCGAGGTCCAGACGCTGGCGGCCAGACCGTACTCGCTGTCGTTTGCCAGCGCGATCGCTTCGGCTTCGTCCTCGAAGCGTACCAGCACGGCGACCGGGCCGAAGATCTCCTCGCGAACGACCCGGTGGCCGCTTTTGGCTTCGTACGCGGTAGGGCTCCAAAACATTCCCGCCTCAAAACTCGCGTCGAGATCGGGTGCGGTGCCGCCGAACAGTGCCTGGGCGCCTTCGGCCGCGCCGATCTCGCAATACGAGCGAATCTTCTCGAACTGCTCGGACGTCGTAATCGCTCCGATCTGGGTCTGCGGATCTTCGGGGTCGCCAACGCGCAGTAACTGCGCCTTCTCGGCAAACCGTTCGACGAAACGGTCGTAGATTCCGGATTGAAGCAGAATGCGCGAGCGCGCTTCGCAGCATTGGCCCGCGTTATAGTAAACGCCGTACAGCGCACCGGCGACGGCCGCGTCGACGTCGGCGTCGTCAAAGACTACGGACGGCGATTTCCCGCCGAGTTCCAACGTCACGCGCTTGAGCGTGCGCGCTGCGGCCGCAGCGACGATGCGCCCCGTGTCGGTCGAGCCGGTAAACGCGATCTTATCGACCGCGGGATGATCGACCAGCCAACTTCCAAGCCCTTTCGTACCGGTAACGACGTTGAGAACGCCTTCGGGTACGCCCGCTTCCAGCGCAATTCTGCCCAACTCGATTGCCGTCAGCGGCGTCACATGCGCCGGCTTGAGTACGATCGTGCAGCCCGCGGCGAGCGCCGGTGCAACCTTCCACGAAGCCAGCAGCATCGGAAAGTTCCACGGCACGATTGCGCCGACGACGCCGACCGGCTCGCGCACGGTATTGGCGAGATAGCTCGGCAGCGGCGGCGGCAACGTTTCGCCGTAGTTCTTCGTGGCCGCGCCGGCATAAAACTCAAAGGTGTCCACGATTGCGCTCAGTTCGCCTTTAGCGGTCGCGATAGTCTTGCCGTTGTTGCGCACTTCGCACAACGCCAAGTCGGCCGCGCGTTCGCCGATGAGCGCAGCGAGCTTATAAATAATCTTTGCGCGTCGCGAGGCCGCCATCGACGCCCACTTGCCGGCATCGAACGCGCGGCGTGCCGCATTCACCGCATCGTTAAGATCCTCGCGCGTGGCTTCCGCGACGTCGGCAAGC
>JABCZE010000189.1 GCA_013289785.1 Vulcanimicrobiota bacterium
TCGAGCGACTTTTCGGCATAGGCCGAAAAGGGAGTGCGCCGGCCGGCATCGCGCTCGTCGCGCGCGTCACGCTCACGTTTGCGATCGTGACGCTCGGCTGGGTTCTCTTCCGGGCGCCGAGCTTCGGCGATGCCCTGGGCGTCTATCGCTCGCTCTTCGCCGGTGGGCCGGGTGCGTCGCTCTTGACCGGCTGGCTCGCGGTGCTTGCCGCGGGCCTGGTCGTCTTCGGAGCCGTTCGGCTGCTTCTCGAGCGTTTGACCGTGGCGCCGGCCTGGCAAGGCCTGCGCCCCGGAATTCAGGTGGGAGCGCTCGCGGGCTTGCTGCTGGCGCTTGCGCTCTTCTCGTGGCCCGGCGTGTCGCCGACCTTCATCTACTTCAAGTTCTAAAGGGCTAAGCAGAGGCTCCTGAGGTAAACTAGTCCAGAATGCTCGAAGAAGAAGACCAAGCGATTGCAATCTCCGAGTTTGAGGGCGCGCGCGTAATCACGCTGCGCGGGGAATGGGACGTCGCGACCCGCGAGCAGCTTCGGCGTGCGCTGACCTCCCTTGGTACCGAGGGCGACGTCCTGGTCGATCTGCGCGAAGCGAGTTTCTTCGATTCAACGGCGCTGGCCGAGCTGATCGCGCTGTACAAGCGTTTGGCCGGCGAGGGCCATAAGCTCGAGGCGCTGGTTGGCGAGAGCAACATGCGACGGCTTCTGGAGTTGACCAGCCTCGACAACCTGCTGGGCGTTTCGAGCACGCGCGCCCGCTACCTGACGGAGCGCCTGCCGCCGCCCGTATGGCCGTCGCAAGAGCCGGCGTGATTCCACTGAGCGCGCATCGCGCGACCCTCGAGCGCTATCTTAGCGAGATCGTCGTTCCGTTCGACTCCGTCGCGGGACGCATTATTGCCGAACGTCTCCCCATCACGTATGCGCGCGATCCGGTTCGGCCGTGCTTGTTGCTCTGGGCATGTTCGGCCAACGGCGGCGATACGGCCGACGCGCTTCCCGTCGCGGCGGCCTTCGATCTCTTCGACCGCTTCATGCTGTTGCACGACGAACTTGCCGACGTCCGCGCCGCGACGATCGTTCGTTGGGGCCTCGGGCAGAGCCTCAATGCGGGCGACGCGCTCTATGCCTTGGCATTTCGTAGCCTCGCCAGTGACGTCGGCAATCCGGCGCGCCGCCTCCAGGTGGCGCGGCTCGTCGGCGAAGCCGTTCTCGAGGCAATCGAAGACCGCGAGGCCGCGATGCAAGGCCGCTGCGCGCTAACCGGAGCTGCCCTGCAGGCCGGTGCCATCATCGGCGGAGCCGGCCCCGAGGTTGCAGCAACCTTCGCGCAAGCGGGACGGGCGCTGGGAATGGCGGGCGAGACGAACGATAGCGAAAGCGCGCGGCAGTTCGCGCTTGCGGCCATCGGAGCGCTGCGGCCGAGCACGAGCAAAGAAGACCTCGACGTTTTTGCGGAAGTCGCATTCTACCTTGCACGACAAGCTGCCTAATCGTTCGACGCCGTCGCGAAAGGCGGAGCATCTTCGAATCAACATCGAAGAGGACGTCGGCGCGAAGGGCTTGACTGCCGGCTTCGAGCGTTACGCGTTGACGCACCGCGCGCTGCCGGAAATCGATCTGTCCGACGTCGACATGTCGGTTCGTCTTTTCGGGCGTACGCTTACGGCGCCGTTGCTGATCTCGTGCATGACGGGTGGAACGCCCGAGGCCACGGCGATCAATCACCGCTTGGCGAAGGTCGCAGCACACTACGGCCTGGCGATGGGTTTGGGCTCCGGTCGCGTGGCGCTCGAGTCTCCCGAGACGCTCGAAACCTTCGCCGTGCGCGCGGACGCTCCGGAGGCTTTGCTGCTCGCAAATCTCGGCGCGGTGCAGCTCAACAAGGGTTACGGCTTGGCGCAGTGCCGGCAACTCGTCGAGATGCTCGAAGCCGACGCGCTCGTGCTGCATCTCAATCCGCTGCAAGAGGCGCTCCAGCCTGAGGGCGACACGTGCTTTCGCGGACTGTTGGGCCGCATCGCCGAGTTGTGCGCGCATGCCGATTTTCCAATCGTCGTCAAAGAGGTCGGCTGGGGCATCGGCGCCGCGGACGTTCGTGCGCTCTTCAATGCCGGCGTCGCGGCGGTGGACGTCGCCGGTGCCGGCGGCACGTCGTGGAGCGAGGTCGAGCGCTATCGGATCGCCGAGCCGTCGCGCGCGCGAGTGGCTGGAGCCTTCGCGGCGTGGGGCATTCCGACGGCCGAAGCGATCCTCGCGGCGCGCGCCGTCGCGCCCGAGGGAACGCTGATCGCCAGTGGAGGAATCCAAACCGGTCTCGATGCCGCCAAGGCGCTGGCGCTGGGTGCCGACCTCGTGGGAGTTGCCGGGCCGTTCCTTCGCGCCGCCGACAAGGGCCTCGAACCGGCGCTCGACGTTGCCCGCGAATACCTGGAAACGCTGCGCGTTGCAATGTTTTGCGTGGGCGCTCAACGACCGGCCGAGCTGCGTGGCCGGCTCGAGCCGCGCACTTGACTAAGTGGACTAAGTCCGATAGGCTAACAACACGTCATGAAGAGCGTAAACATTCACGAAGCCAAGACGCACTTTTCGGCGCTGCTTGCGCGCGTCGAAGCCGGCGAGGAGGTTGTAATTGCAAAAGCGGGGCGCCCCATTGCGCGGCTCGTGCCGGCGCAAAGTCTGCCCCAACGCGAACTGGGCTGGGACAGCGGTCTGAGCTTTTGGATCGCCGATGATTTCGACGAGTATGCGCCCGAAGAGTTTGCCGAGTACCTCGAGTGAAGCTGTTGCTCGATACGCACGTTTGGCTTTGGATGGCACTGGCGCCGGAGCGTCTGGGTGCTGATTCGCGCTCGCTGCTGGCCGACCGCGGCAACGCGCTCTTTCTTTCGATCGCCAGCGCGTGGGAGATCGTGGTGAAAGACGCGCGCGGAAAACTCGAGCTGCCGATGGACGCGCCGGCGTATTTGCGCTCGCGAGTTGCGCGCAGCGGAGCCGAGCTGCTGAACATCTCGCTGGATCACCTCTTTGCGCTGAGTTCGCTGCCCGATCATCATCGGGATCCGTTCGATCGCGTGCTCGCGGCCCAGGCAAAGGTGGAAGGCATGAGTCTGATGTCCGCCGACGCGCGCGTTCTGGCCTTTCCCATCTTGACGATCGACGCGCGCCGATGAATTTGGATCTGCAGGCCGCCGATGCGTATTGCCGCGTGCTGACGCGCGGGCATTATGAGAACTTCTCGGTCGCGTCGCGCTTTGTCGATGCGGCGCGGCGTGGCGATCTGATGCGCATCTATGCCTTCTGCCGAACGACCGACGACCTCGGCGACGAGAGCCCAGACGGCACGGCGTTGGCGCGGCTCGCGCGCTGGAACGACGAGGTTCGCCCGCTTTTTGCCGGCGTGCCGCCGGTCCATCCCGTCCTCGTCGCGTTGGCCGAAACGGTCGCGCGCCGCGCCATTCCGGCGCAGCCGTTTTTCGACCTGATCGAGGCCAACGTGCAGGATCAGCGCGTGGCGCGCTATGCGACGTGGGACGATCTCGACGCGTATTGCCGGCTGTCGGCGGCGCCGGTGGGCCGGATGGTGCTGCGAGTTTTCGGCGTAACCGATGCGGCCGCGGAGTCGCTTTCCGACGACGTCTGCATCGGCTTGCAACTGGCCAATCACGCGCAGGACGTTCGGCGGGATGCCGCAATCGGGCGTAAATACTTGGTCGAAAGCGACGTCGCGGCTGTGGGTCTCGCGGGAGCCGCCGAGCGGATGGTGCGGCGGGCGCGCGCCTTGCTTGCTTCGGGGGAGCGGCTCGAAGCCTATGTGCCGCGAGCGCTCCGGCTGCAACTGGCCCTCTATCGAATGGGGGGGCTGGCGATCTGCGACGCCATCGAAGCGCTCGACTACCGGACCGAACAGGAGCGGCCGAGCCTTTCGACGCCAACGAAGGTATCGGTGGTGCTTCGCGCCGCAGTACAGAGTTTTTCTCGGAGGCCGGCATAGATGGTGATCGATTCCGACCAGCTCCGCGCCGAGCGTTTCAACCGGGACATGGCCAAGCGCGAGGCGAGCAACTTCTACTGGGGCTTTATCTCGCTCAGCCATCACGAGCGGATGGCGATTTATGCGCTTTACAATTTTGCCAGGCAGGTGGACGACGAGGCAGACACCGTCGGAGTCGAAAATCTGCCGGCGCGCCTCGCCGTTCATCGCGCGCGCATCTCGGCGGCCGTGAACCGCGACTATGGCGACGACCCAATCCTGCGTGTGCTCTCAGAGGCCATCGAGCGGTATTCGATTCCGGAAGAAGAGCTGCAGATGCTCATCGACGGCGTCGAGATGGATTTTAGCCAAACGCGGTATCGGACGTTCGAAGCGCTCAAGGACTA
>JABCZE010000190.1 GCA_013289785.1 Vulcanimicrobiota bacterium
TCTCAAGCGCGAAGACGTGGTGAGCAACTTCTTCATCACCAAGACGCACGACCACGTTCTCTTCTTTACCAATAAGGGCCGCGTCTATCGCTTGCGGGGGTACGAGATCCCCGATACCACGCGGCAAGCTCGCGGCACGGCGCTGGTCAATCTGCTGACGCTTCCGCCCGGCGAAGAGGTGACCGCGGCATTCCCCATCGACAAGTTTGAGGGCGAGAAGTACCTCGTCATGGTCACGCGGCACGGCGTCATCAAGAAGTCGAAGCTCGAAGATTTTGCCAACGTTCGGCGCAACGGTCTTTTGGCGATCAATCTCGATGCGAGCGACGAACTCTTGGCGGTCGACCTTTCCAACGGCTCGCGCGACATCATTTTAGCCTCGTCGCGCGGCATGGCGGTGCATTTCAACGAGAAGAACGTCCGGCCGATGGGACGGCCGGCGCGCGGCGTCAAGGCGATGACGATCGACGAAGGCGACACGATCGTCGCGATGGACGTCGTGGAAGACGAGCGCCGGGAAGTCTTGCTCGTGACGTCCCTGGCCTTCGGCAAACGGACGCCGATCGAAGAGTACCGCCACACGTCACGCGGCGGCAAGGGCGTCAAGGCGTTCGCGCGCCAGCGCGACGACATCGGGCAGGTCGTCGACCAGATTCTCGTCGCGCCCGACGACCAGGTTCTGATGATTACCTCCGGCAACCAGGTCATCCGTCTCAAGGTTCGCGACATCCGCAAGACGGGGCGCGATGCGAAGGGCGTGCGCCTTCAACGTCTGGGTGAGGGCGAAGAGGTCATCGCGATTACCAACCTTGGGAAACAGGCCGAGCAGATCACCGAGATCACCGGCGAGCCGCAACAACCCGAGCTGTAGAAGTGTTAGGAGAGGTATGAGTGCATTAGCAGAGGTGACGCAAACCAACTTTGAGGCCGAGGTGCTGCAGAACAGCCAGCCGGTTCTCGTGGATTTCTGGGCGCCGTGGTGCGGTCCGTGCCGCATGCTCGGACCGATCGTTGAAAAGGTTGCCGCCGCGAACGCCGGCAAGGCAAAGTTCGTCAAGCTGAATACGGACGAGAATCCCTCGATCGCCGGACAGTACCAAGTCTCGGGCATCCCGTGTTTGATTCTTTTCAAGGGTGGTCAGCCGGTCGATCGCATCGTCGGCTACGTTCCCGAAGGCACGGTGACGTCAATGCTCGGCAAACACGTCGCCTAGGCGCGAGTTGCGGAGAGCGGGAGCTCGTCCGCCCGCGATGCACCGGATACTGGAAGACGAACGCATCGCAGCCCACGAGCCGGGGCTAGGACGAGAACGGATCAAACGCGCGGCCGAAGAGGTAATCGGCCGCGCGCGTCTTTCCGGTGACGAACGGGAGTACGATGCGATCGTCGCCGCCGTACGCAACCGGCTCGACGATCTACGCATCGAGTCGCTGGTTCCCGTGATCAATGCGACCGGCGTCATCCTGCATACCAATCTCGGGCGAGCCCCATTGAGTCCCGATGCCGCGACGGCTGTTGTTGCCGCCGGTGGCTGGTATTCAAATCTCGAGTACGACCTATCGACCGGCGAGCGCGGCTCGCGCAATGCGGCAATCGGTGAGGCGTTGCGCGCGGCCACCGGAGCGGAGGACGCGCTCGTCGTCAACAACTGCGCCGCCGCCGTGCTCTTGGTGCTCGATACGCTGGCCAAGGGGCGCGAAGTGATCGTGGCTCGCAATGCGCTCGTGGAGATCGGCGGCGGATTCCGCGTGCCCGACGTGCTGGAACGCAGCGGAGCGAAACTCGTCGAGGTCGGAACGACCAACCGCGTTTACATCGAGGATTTCGAGCGCGCACTCTCACCGCGAACTGCTCTGATCCTGCGTACGCATGCGTCGAACTATAGTATCGAAGGCTTTACGCACGAGCCGAGCGCGCGCGATCTGGCGGCACTCGGGCAACGCGCCGGAGTTCCAGTGGTCGAAGATCTCGGTAGCGGCGCTCTGTGCGATCTCGCGGAATACGGAGCCGCTCACGAGCGCACGGTGCAAGAAGCGATCGGCGACGGCATGACGCTGGTGACGTTCTCGGGCGACAAGTTGCTCGGCGGCCCACAAGCGGGCATCGTTGCCGGCCGCGCATATCTGGTGGCGCGACTTCGCACGAACCCTTTGTTGCGCGCGCTGCGCGTCGGCAAGCTGACGATCGCGGCGCTCGCGGCGACGCTGCGCTGCTACCGCGATCGCAGCTTGCGCGAACGTTTGCCGGTCTATCGAATGCTTGCGGCAACGCTGCCAGATCTGCGCAAGCGCGCGAAAGCGTACGTAAGCGAGGTGCGCGGCGCGCTGGCAAGCGAGAGCGATGCGTATCTTGGCGGAGGCGCGCTCCCGCGGGCGCGTATACCTTCGATTGCGGTTGCGATCCGGACGGAGAGTCCGCAGGATTTAACGGCGAGTCTGAGGATGGGACACCCGCCGATTATCGCGCGTATCGAAAGCGGGCGGGTGCTGCTGGACCTTCGCACTATTGCTCCAGAGGAGGACCAGCTTGTTATTTCTACCCTAATTGAGAAGGCCGTCTTCTCAATTGACCCCTCATGACCGAAATTTCACCGCTGATGCGAGGAAAAATTATTCTCAATCTTTTCCTAGCGATTTCTCATTTGCCTGTTACTCTATGCGAAGCCCGGTGATTTTGCCAGGCATGAAAGGGTAAAAATGAGCGACGAGAAGAAATTTCAGGACGAGGAACTGGATAAGGTAAGTGGCGGCGTTGGAACCCATCCGATTCCGATCGACCCCATCAAGCCAGGCGGCCCCCCGACCCATCCGATCATCCCAGGCGCCCCGATCAAGGGCAAGACCAACCCGGTCGGCTAAACCGTCTTAAAGCGACGCTTGGTCTGTAAAGACTAGCGTTGCGCCAAGTTCGGCAAGGGGCCGGGCGTTGCTTCACCGGAGTAGTTCCCGTCCTGCAAAAACCCGCCCCTTTCCCAAACGCCCGTGAACATTTCACGGGCGTTGGTTTTTGCATCGCCAAAGCATTGCGAATAATCGCGGACAAGTCGTTCCCAAGGTTTTCCTAGAGATTTCTCACTTGGCTGATACGCTACTTTAAGCGTGGTGATTCTGCTACGCGAGAAAGGTTGAAAATGAGCGACCAGAAGAAAGACGAAGAACTGGATGACGTAAGCGGCGGCGTGCGAACGAATCCGCAACCGATTCCGATCGACCCGATCCGTCCTACACCCCCGACCCATCCCGGCGGCGGAGCCGAGCTTCCCATCACTCGTCCCACCAATCCCGTCGGACCCAACTAACGCGCGTGGCGGCATCTCCACTGCCGCTTCCTGCAAGAATCGGCGAAAGGGGGTCGGGAGGTCCGGCCCCCTTGTTACGTGCCGCGACGAAGATCGCTAGGTATCGGAAAACCACCCCGACGGTACCACGTCAAGATTTACGTTGACTTGTTTGACTTCCGTATAGGCGTCGTAACCGTACGTGCCGAGCTCCCGTCCGATCCCCGACTGCTTGTAGCCGCCCCACGGCGCCTCGTTATAGGTGGGGTGGTACGTATTGATCCACGTGATGCCGGCACGGAGTTTGCGAATCACGCGATGTGCCTTCGCACCGTCGCCGGTAAAAACGGCTCCGGCTAAACCGTAGACCGTGTCGTTGGCGATGGCGACGGCTTGCGCTTCGTCGTCGAAGGTTTGCACCACGAGGACCGGCCCGAAGATTTCTTCCTTGACGATGCGCATGTTGGGCAACGTTCCGTCGAAGATCGTCGGCGCGATGAAGTTTCCGCTCGCAAGCGAACCGCCGAGGCGCTCTCCCCCGCATAGCAGCTTCGCCCCCTCTTCGATGCCGGCCGCGATGTAGGTTTCAACCCGCTCGCGATGCAGCGGCGAGATGATCGGTCCCATCTCCGTTTGCGGATCGAATCCGTCGCCGACGCGAATCTTTTGGGCACGCTCGACGAGGCGCTCGACGAAACGGTCGCGCAGGGAACGCTCGACGACCAATCGCGATCCGGCCGAGCAGACTTGCCCGGCGTTGGCGAAGATTCCAAAGAGCGCGTAGTCGACGGCCGTATCGAAGTCGGCGTCGGCGAAGACGATGTTGGGCGACTTACCGCCCAACTCGAGCGAGATCTTCTTGAGGTTCGAAGCTGCGGCTTGCATGATGCTCCGCCCGGTCTTCGTACCGCCGGTAAAGGCGATCTTGTCCACCAGCGTGCTTGCCGCGAGTGCATGGCCTACGGTAGCGCCGGGCCCGGGCACGATGTTGACCACACCGCGCGGGAACTCGAGGTCGGCAAAGATCGCCGCTAAGGCAATCGCCGAGAGCGGCGTTAGCTCCGACGGCTTGAGTATGCAGACGTTGCCCGCAG
>JABCZE010000191.1 GCA_013289785.1 Vulcanimicrobiota bacterium
TGCGGGCGATGACCTCCGGTGCGATCTCCTCGCTGATAAACTCTGCCGGCACGAGATCGGCGACCACGCCAAGGGTACGCAAGCGCGCCGCCGTGCGTTCACCGATCGCGGCGACCTTCGTTGCCCCGATCGCTCGGGTGTCGGCGTTTTTCGCCGCGAGCCGGGCAAAGAATGCGTCGACGCCGTTTTGCGACGTGAAGATCAGCCACGCATACGATGCGAGCTCGTCAATCGCGCGATCGGCGCCGCTTGTGTCGGCGACCGGCGCGATGGCAATCGTCGGCGCTACGATCGGTTGGGCGCCCCGCGCGAGCAGCGCGCGTGCAAATTCGCTCGACTGCTCGCCGGCTCGCGTGATCAAGACGCGCTTGCCGAAGAGCGCGCCGGTGTCGAACCAACGCAGTTGCGCCCTCAATCCTGCAACGCCCCCAACGACCACGACTGCCGGCGCGCCGATCTTTGCAGCAGCCACATCCTCCGCAATCGAGTCGAGCCGGCCGAGCACCGTTCGCTGGCTCGGACGCGTCCCGTCCTGCACGACCGCCACCGGCGTCTGCGGCGCTAATCCATGTGCGATCAACTGTTTTGCAATTTCACCCAAGTTCGCGGTCGCCATCAAGAGCACGAGCGTACGCTGTGGGTCGGCGAGCTTCGCCCAATCCAAGCTCGAGACGGCTTTGCTTGGATCCTCGTGTCCGGTCGCGACGGTGAACGACGCAGCAAACTCGCGATGCGTTACCGGGATTCCCGCGTAGGCCGGCGCCGCATACGCCGAGCTCACGCCCGGAACGATCTCGAATGCGACGCCGGCCGCCGCAAACGCTTGCGCCTCTTCGCCGCCACGTCCAAAGATGAACGGATCGCCGCCCTTCAGGCGGACGACGCGCGATCCCGCTCGCGCCCGGTCGATCGCGAGCCGCTCGATCTCCTCTTGAGGCATCGCGTGATCGCCCGCGCGCTTTCCGACATAGACTCGCTCGCAGGACGCCGGTGCGAGCGCGACGATCGCGTCGCTTGCCAGCGCGTCGTAGAGTAATACCTCAGCCGACTGGAGCACTTCGGCGGCTCGTAACGTCAGCAGGCCCGGATCGCCCGGGCCTGCGCCGACTAAGAAAACGCGTCCGGGAACGCTGCTGCTAGTGCCCATCAGGCGTCAGCGCAACCAGCGAGTCCGCGATGTCGCCGGCGATGTTCAGCTCGAAGAGTTCGTCGAGCACGCGTGCGTGCGAGAGGGCCCCGGCGCGATCGACGATCGCCTTGTTGCGAATCTTGAGAATCACCGAATGCAGCAGCTTCGATACGATCGTCATGCTCATGCCGACCACGAGCGTGCGTTCCCGTTCGCTCAACTCTGGGCAGCGTGCCAAAAGCCGCTCGACCTCCCTCGCGCGAACCGCCTCCGCCTTTTGCGTGAGCCGCGCGATGACCGGCAGCGTCGCACGCGAACGGTACCAGCTTTCGAAGCGCTCGACGTGCTCGCCGACGATCTTCTCGACCGCCGGGATCGCCTCGCGCCGCGACTCTAGCCGTTCGTTTACGACCGACTTGAGGCCGTCGACGTCGACCAGCGCGACGTTCTCGACTTGCGCCACCGCCGGATCCACGTCGCGCGGAACGGCGATGTCGACGATAAAGAGCGGACGGTGGGGCCGCAGCGCCATCGCATCGGCCACGCGCTTTTCGTCGAGGACGAAATCCGATGCGCCGGTTGAAGCAACGACGACGTCGGCAATAACGAGCGCGTCGGAAAGCTCCGGCATCTCGAGCGCTTCACCGAAGCCGGCTTCCTCGATCAGCTCGCGCGAGCGCGCCATCGTGCGATTCGTGACGATGACTCGCGCCGCGCCCTCTTGGCGCAATCGCTTTACTGCCGCGCGCCCCATTTTGCCCGCACCGACGACGAGCACGGATCTTCCCTCCAGCGTGCCCAAACGAACGCGCGCCGCTTCCACCGCCGCCGTGGCGATCGAGATCGATTCGCTTCCGATGTGCGTCTTTGCCCGCGCGATCTTGCCGGCGGCGATCGCTTCGCGAAAGAGACGGTGCAGCGTTCTGCCGAGCGAATCGGCTTGCGTCGCGGCAACGTACGCTTCTTTGACTTGCCCGAGAATTTCGGCTTCGCCGATCAACATCGAGTCCAGGCCCGTGCAGACCCGGAAAAGATGCTCGACCGCCTGGTGGCCGAGCCGAGTATAGAGATAGGACTCGATATCGTAGCCGGTCGTGCCGTGGCGGAAGTTGGTTAAGAACGATTTGATCTGCGAGACGCCGCTTTCGTAGTCGGACAGCTCGGCATAGATCTCCAAGCGCCCACAGGTCTGCAGCATGACGGCTTCAGTCACGGCCTCGTAGTCGCGTAGCGCGACCAAGGCTTCGGCCATCCGCGATGCCGGGAAGGCGTGCCGCTCCCGGACCTCGACCGGGGCCGTGTGGTGCGAAAGGCCGATGCAGGTCAGTGGCATACGGCAATTCTACGGCTCAAAGGAGCCGCCCCACAAGCGCATCGCTCGCACCCGCTCACGGCGCCGTCCGCAGCTCTGCCAGCGCCGAGTCCGAAGCCGCGACCGTGCGGTCGATCTCTGCCGTCGTGTGGGCCGCACAGAGAAAGTTCGACTCAAAGGGCGACGGTGCGAAGTAGACGCCGTGCTCGAGCATGGCGCCGAAGTATTTGGCAAAGAGGCGCCGGTCGGCGGCTTGGGCTCCGCGCAAGTCGCGCACCTCCTCGGGTGTGAAGAAGATGGAAAACATACCTCCCGCGCAGTGGACGAAGCCGGGAACGCCGTTGCGGTCCAAGCCGGCCTTGAGACCCGCAGTCAGCCGGAGCCCGATGGTTTCGAGGCGTTCGTAGAGTGTTGCGTCCTGCGCGACCACTCCCAGCGTGGCGATGCCGGCCGCCATTGCGATGGGGTTGCCCGAGAGCGTTCCGGCTTGGTAGACGGGACCGTCCGGGGCGAGCGCAGCCATGATCTCGACTCTGCCGCCGAACGCCGCGGCCGGCAAACCGCCGCCAATCACTTTGCCGAGGGTCGTTAAGTCGGGCCGTATGCCCTCGCGGGCTTGCGCGCCGCCGCGAGCGACGCGAAAGCCGGTCATCACTTCGTCGAAGATCAGCACCGTGCCGTGCTGAGTGCAAAGCTCGCGAAGCTCGGCGAGATATCCCGCTCGCGGCAAGACGAGCCCCATGTTTCCCGGATACGGCTCGACGATCAGTGCCGCAATCGCTGCGGGATTTGCGTCGAACGCCGCTTCGACGGCCGCGACGTCGTTGAACGGCAAGACGATCGTGTCGGCAGCGACACCCTCGGTGACGCCGGGCGAGTTCGGGACGCCGGCGGTCAGCGCGCCCGATCCGGCTTCGATCAGGAACGAGTCGCCGTGCCCGTGATAGCAGCCCGCAAACTTGACGATCTTCGAACGCCCGGTGTAGCCGCGTGCCAGGCGGACCGCGCTCAGCGTCGCTTCGGTGCCGCTGGAAACGAAGCGAAGGCGTTCGATCGACGGCATCATCGACACGATCAGCTCGGCGAGCTGCGTCTCCAGCTCGGTCGGCGTTCCAAACGAGGTTCCGCTCGCCGCGGCGTTAACGATGGCGCGCGTGACCGCGGGATGAGCATGACCCAACAGCAACGCGCCCCACGACATGAGGTAGTCGAGATACTCGTGACCGTCCAAATCATAGAGCATCGCGCCGGCGCCGCTCTTCATGAAGATCGGAGAGAGGCCGACCGAACCCAGCGCGCGGACCGGCGAGTTCACGCCGCCGGCAATGACGTTGCGGGCGCGTGCGAAGGCGCCGATCGAACGCTCCAGCTTCACGTTGGTTCCAGTCCACGCCCGAGGTCTGAGCGCCTGTTGACGTTGCAGAAGTAACGGCGCTCCATCGGCACGAAGCGCGTTGAAACGGCAGCGATCAGGTCGCGCATCGCGGCGCGTCCCGCCCGGCGCAGTCGCAGACCTTCCCGCAGAAGCGCGAAGCGGTCGTAGAGTGCGGCCAGCGGTTCGACACCGCCGGCATGTTCGGGCACGACGGCTTCGTCGCCCGGCTGCCACGCTGCCGCCAAACGTTCGAGCACGCCGGGATCGAGCTGGGGTTGATCCGCCGCGACGGCAAAGATGCGATCGGCCGCGATGAAGGGGCAAGCGGAGAGCAGTGCATGCAGTGGACCGCGTGGTGACCAGCGGTCGATCAGGAGCGGCGCGGCAAGTACCGCGTCCACTTCCGGAGCGAAGCTCCCCTTGCCGGCAATATAGACCGGCCACCGCCCCTGGGCCAACTTCTCAAAGACTCGCACGATCATTGGCTGACCCTCGATATCATGCTCGAGTTTTCCTGGAAAGCGTGTCGCGGAGCCGCCGGC
>JABCZE010000192.1 GCA_013289785.1 Vulcanimicrobiota bacterium
TCGCTAAAGAGAATGCCGTTGTTGGCAAGGATGCCGATCGGATGCCCCTCGATGCGCGCGAAACCGCAGACCAGCGTCGCGCCGTAACGCGATTTGAACTCGTGGAACTCCGAAGCGTCGACCAGCTGCGCGATGATTTCGCGAACGTCGTATCCGGTGCGGCTGTCGGCCGGAATGATTCCGTAGATTTCGCGAGGGTCGTGCTTGGGCGGCGCGGGTTCGACGCGATCCCATTGCCTCGGCCGTTCCAGGTGAAGGTTGCGCACGATTTCGCGGACGAGCGCGAGCGCGTGCGCGTCGTCCTCGGCAAAGTGATCGGCAACACCCGAGATGCGCGTGTGAACGTCGGCGCCTCCCAAATCTTCGGCCGTCACGACTTCGCCCGTGGCCGCCTTAACCAGCGGCGGGCCTCCGAGAAAAATCGTTCCTTGGCCTTTCACGATGACCGTTTCGTCGCTCATTGCGGGCACGTACGCGCCGCCGGCAGTGCAGGAACCCATCACCGCTGCGATCTGCGGGATGCGCAGGCTCGACATCCGCGCTTGATTGTAGAAGATGCGCCCAAAATGATCGCGATCGGGGAAGACGTCGGCTTGCAGCGGTAAGAACGCGCCGCCGGAATCGACGAGATAGATGCACGGAAGATGATTTTGCTGTGCGATCTCCTGCGCACGCAAATGCTTCTTGACGGTCATCGGATAGTAGGTCCCGCCTTTAACGGTCGCATCGTTGGCGACGATGACGCAATGCTGCCCCTCGACGACACCGAGTCCGGTGAGTATGCCGGCGCTCGGCGAACCGTCGTCGTACATTCCGAAGGCCGCAAGCGCGGAGAACTCGAGAAAATCCGAACCGGGATCGAGCAGGCGTTCGACCCGCTCGCGGGCGGGGAGCTTATTGCGCCGGCGATGTTTTTCGACCGCTTCGGCGCCGCCGCCGGCTCGCACCGCGACGAGGCGCTCGCGCAACTCGGCGACTAGGCGCTCCATCCGCTCGGCGTTTGCCTCAAAATCTGCCATCGCGGCGCCATTCGGCGTTCGTCCGCTTAGAGCCCGGTTAGACGTCGCCGCGCGCCCAGGGCGGCGTCGCCGGCGATGCGGAACTACGCGATAATGGCAGCGCAACAGACTTCGGTCGACGTCGGCGGCATCGTGCGCCCGGCGGGCGGGCTCGATCTCGTAACGGCGCTCCAGCCGCACGTTGGACGGCTGGGCGACCGCGCTGCTGCGCATTTACTGCGCCGTGCCGGGTTCGGCGGCACGCCCGATCAGGTTCGGCGCTATAGCGCGATGACGGCCCGCGACGCGGTGGTCTCGTTGCTGGCCGCTCCGCCCGACCCTTCGATTGCACCGCCGCAAGAGCTACAGGATCTGAGCGGCCCGGTTTCGATGTCGAGCGACCCCATGCAGCGCAAGACGATGCGGCGAGCGCGGGGGCGCGAGGGCCGCGACGCAATCTTCGCGTTGCAGCTTTGGTGGCTGAACCGGATGCTGACGACTCCGGCGCCTCTCCAAGAGAAGATGACGCTCTACTTCCACGGCCACTTCACATCGCGCGCCACGCCGATGTATCCCTGGATCACCTACAATCAGAACGCGCTCTTCCGGCGCTACGCGCTGGGGAATCTTCGCGAACTGGCGCTCGAAGTCTCCAAAGACGCCGCGATGCTGATCTATCTCAACGGCGCGCAAAACGTCGCCGCGCACCCCAACGAAAACTACGCGCGCGAGTTGATGGAGCTCTTCACGCTAGGCGTCGACAACTACAGCGAACGGGACGTGCGCGAGTCGGCGCGCGCGTGGACGGGATGGAGCGTGAACCGGCGCACCGATACGGTCACCTTCGATGCCTCGCTGCACGACTCGGGAGTTAAAACTTTTCTCGGCCATACCGGTAACTTTACCGGCGACGACATCATCGGCATCATCTTCGCCCAGCCGCAGTGCGCGCGATTCTTTGCCGACAGCCTACTAAACTGGTTCGTGTACAACGATCCCGAGCCGCAGCTCGTCGACCACGTTGCCGCCCTCTTGCGGCACCACGATTTCGAGTTGACGCCCGTCCTGGGGACGATCCTGGCCAGCAATCTCTTTTATGGCACGCGGGCCTACCGCGCGCTGGTAAAGAGTCCCGTCGAGTTCGTCGTTGGAACCTATAGCGCGCTGGGATTGGCGGAGATCGACGACTTCGGGCTGGCGGCACTCGCGCAAATGGGCCAACGGCTTTTCTTTCCTCCCAATGTCGCGGGTTGGCCTGGTGGAAAAAACTGGCTCACCAGCGGCACGATGATCGCGCGGCAAAACTTCCTCACGCGACTACTCGACTCGCAGACGCTGGCGGGGTCGTCTTGGCTGCAAGGGCTGCCGGTTAGTTCGAGCACGGCGGCTCGGCGGCTGGCGCAGACACTCTTGCAAGGCGATGCCGCGCCCGAGGCGCTCTCCGAACTCGAAGGCTACTTGAGCGGAGCCGGGACCGCTGCACCGGCGCCGCTCTCGGTCGAGAACTACGGCCAGCGCGTGCGCGGCGCCGCGTATCTCGCGATGGCGACGCCGGCATACCAGTTGAACTAAAGAAGACGCCTGAATTATGAAACGACGCAACTTTCTGCTCGCAGCAAGCTCCGGACTCGCGGTCGTCGCCAACACTGGCCACGTCTTTGCGCGCGCCCTCGCGCAGCCTGTCCTGAGCGCAGTCGAAGGGCTTCCGGGACTACCGGGCGGCGCCGACCGGTGCCTCGTCTTGCTCAATCTTGCCGGCGGCAACGACGGGCTCAACTGTGTCGTTCCACACGGAAACGAGCGGTACTATCAACTCCGTCCGGCGCTTGCGATCGATCGCCACGACGTACTGGCCATCGACCGGAACGTCGGATTCAATCCCGGAATGCAATCCGTCAAAGCGCTCTACGATAAAGGCATGGTGGCGATCGTTCAAGGCGTCGGGTATCCCGATCCGGATCACTCGCACTTTCGCTCGACCGAGATTTGGCAAACCGCTGCACCCGATCGTTACGAGCACACCGGTTGGCTCGGGCGATACTTCGACCAAGCGCCGCCCGCGCGCGGAAATCTGTTCGACGGCGTGGCCGTTTCAAAAGTACTTCCCGAAGTGCTGGTTTCGGAGCGCACCGATATTCCAGCCGTTCCCGGCCTGGGCGAATACGTGATGGCCGCCGACCGCAACGCCGCCGCGCGCAGCGTCTTCTCGCGTGAAGCGGCCGACGCCCATCTGCCGTTTGCATCGCCCTACCTCGCGCACGTTATGGAGATCGAGGCAAACGCCCAACGCAGCTCCGAGGAGTTGCCGAGGCTGGTGGCGGGATATAAGACGCAGGCTTCTTATCCGGCGACAGGTCTGGGCCGCAGCCTGGCGCTGGCAGCGCAAATCGTCGGCAGCAACCTCGGCACGAGGGTAATCTACGTCGAACACGGCTCGTTCGACACGCACGTCAACCAAAAGGCGACTCAGAACCAGCTTTTGATGCAGTTCTCGAATGCCATCGGTGCTTTCTACGACGACCTGAGCGCCCACGGAAACGAGCGCCGCGTGCTCACTCTGACGTTTAGCGAGTTCGGGCGGCGTATCGAAGAGAACGGCAGCCGCGGAACCGATCACGGCGAGGCCTCGCCGCTCTTTCTGATCGGCGGCGGCGTGAAGGGCGGGATGTACGGAGCGCTGCCGGATTTGAGCGCGACGAACATGGGCAACGTGCGGTATAGCACCGACTTCCGCAGCGTCTACGCCACCGTGCTCGAACGTTGGCTGGGCCGTCCTTCCGCTCCAGTGCTGCATGGCTCGTTCGCGCAGCTTCCAGTTCTAGCGTAGGACCGCTCGTGGCTTCCTCGGTTCTCTTTCTCGGCAGCGGCGGCGCGCGCTTCGTCGTCGCGCGCCAGTTGCGCGCGTCGGGCGGGATGTGGTTTCGTTTCGGCTCGACGCAGATTCACGTGGATCCCGGGCCGGGTGCGCTTGTCCGAGCGCTCTCGCACGTACCGCCGTGCAATCCGCGGGAGCTTGACGCAATCGTGCTCTCGCACAAGCATCTCGACCACTCGGGCGACGTCAACGCAATGATCGAAGCGATGACCTCCGGAGGATTCCGCCGGCGTGGCGCGCTGCTCGCGCCGGCCGATGCGTTCGACGGCGAGCACGTCGTCTTACCGTACGCGTTGCGTTTCGTCGAGCGCGTCGAACGCTTGACCGCGAGCAGCGGTCCCTATCGTGTTGGCGACGTTGAGATCTTTACGTCGCTGCAGCATTCGCACGCGGTCCAGACCTATGGACTGCACTTTAGATACGCGGGGCTACGCGTCGCCTATCTTCCGTGCGGGCGCTATTTCGACGGTCTGGCCGCCGACTAC
>JABCZE010000193.1 GCA_013289785.1 Vulcanimicrobiota bacterium
GAAACGAGCCCGACGGCGCTAGTTGTGACTGGGCCCCACCGCCGCACCCTGCGAGCATTGCCACGGCCACGCAAATGGCAAGCGCGCGCCCAAAGTCTGAAGTTCTCATGTGCTGTGCTCCTTAAGCATGAACGCATCGACGGTCAGCTGTGCACTCCCGTCGCACTCAGTTTTATCTTCGATAAGGCGCCTCGTGGAGCCCTACACGCCTGGATTCGATGCTGACGGAGCAGTTCAGAAAATGCCGCCTCACTCGACATGCCGATGACTTCGCTGGCTGCCACATGGGCCCTCGACCGGCCCGCGAAGATCCGCTCGGGCCGCTCGCCACGCGAATCCTTCGATCGGCCGCAACGCGAGGTGATGTGACGGCGGTCCTGGGCGGCATGAGTCAACCGAAACTTTTAATCGTCGGGGCCGGCGCAGTCGGAGGCTACTTTGGGGGACGCCTCGTCCAGGCCGGCCGTGACGTGACGTTCCTCGTACGCGACCGCCGCGCGCAGCAGTTGCGCCAGCGCGGACTCGAGATCGTCAGCCCGCACGGCGATGCAAAGATCGACGCCAAAATCACGACGACGGCCGAGTTGAAGGAACCGTTTGATCTCGTGCTGCTTGCCGTGAAACAGTATGCACTCGACGCGGCAATTGCCGACGTGGCGCCTGCGATCGGGGAAAGCAGCGCGATCTTGCCCGTGCTCAACGCTATGCGGCATCTCGACCGGCTACGCGCCGCGTTCGGGGGAACGCACGTCTTGGGCGGCGTTTGCATCGTCGCGACGACGCTCGACGCCAACGAGCGCATCGTGCAGCTCAGCGAGATGCAAGAGCTGAGCTACGGCGAGCTGGACGGCACGCTTTCGGAGCGCATCCGGGCGATCGATCGAACGATGCAGGGCGCCGGATTTATCGCTCGGCTCTCGTCGAGCATCCAGTTGGAAATGTGGGAAAAGTGGGTTTTTATCGCCGCGTTAGGCGGCGTTACGTGTCTGTTGCGCGGCACTATTGGCGAGGTGCAGCACGCGCCGCGCGGACGGGACCTCACGATCGCGATGCTCGACGAGTGCGTCGCCGTAGCGACAGCCGCCGGCTACGCGCCGCGACCTCCGGCCAGAGATCGTGCGTTCAACGTCTTGACCGATGCAAACTCCAACCTAGCATCGTCCCTGTACCGGGATTTGCAGAAAGGCCAGCCACTCGAGGCGGATGCAATCATCGGAGACATATGCGCCCGCGGCGAGGCTGCGGGCGTTAAAGTACCGCTGCTATCGGCCGCATACGCTCAGCTCTCGATGTACGAGCAAAAGCGAGCGTAAGCAAAAACGACATTGGCCTCGCGTGAAGCACCCTTATCTTCAGCGAGCCTTCCTTATCGGCGGCTTCGCCGACTCGCGCGGATTCGCTGCATCGAGGCGTTGGCGGGCTTTGGCCCATTTTTCGCCCAGCTCATTCAGATCACTCTGGCTAAGAAGTTTGCGAGCGATGGAAAAGACGGTGGACTCTTCCTCTTTGACGTGGTGCTTTATGCTTTCCCCGAGGACTTGCAGCTCAGCCTTGAATTTCTCGTCGGGTTTTCGGCCGGACTTCAGCAAGTCGATGAGGTGGCCGGCTACATCATGCTCGGTGTACGCCTCGTATACGTCGACAAGTTGCTCCTCTTCTTCGGCGCCTTTACGCAGGCGCGAGTACAACAGGCGCTCTTCAATTTGTACGTGCGTCGATAAGGCGTATTCAATGCGTTTCGCTAGAGCGATCAGCTTTTCGCCCGGCTCGCATTTCTGCGCCTGCGCCAGCATCGACGAAGCTTCCCGGTGCTCCTTTTTTATAACATCTAAGATATCCATCCACTTGCTCCATTTCCTATTCACACGCAAACCAAGAGCCTAGACGCGCCGCGGCGATTGCCAAACCGCGCCTCTTCGCTTGTGCCGGCATTAGCTGACTGCTAACGAGCTGGTTGACTTTGAAAGCGAACGGCTTAGGGGAATTAAACCCGGGCCCCTCGCCCTGTCAGAAGATTAAATACGACAAGAACGACGACGACCACAAGAATTATATGGATCAAACCTCCGCCTACGTGCAGCAAGAATCCCAACAGCCACAACACAAACAACACGGAGATAATCGCCCAGAGTATACCAACCATTTTGTAAAGCCCCCTTTAGCCTACACTCCTATACCCATCCAAGCATATTTTGAACCCGTAACCCGCTTTTCGGCATTTGGAGGATTTGATTCGCAACTCTTACTTTCTATGGGTGCAATCGATGTCGTAGGAGCCGGTGGCATCGCGCATGGAGCATGCATGTCGTGACGCGTTAGGCGCCCGATATCTCTGCGTTCATCATATGCTGCGACCCGCTGCACCCCGCCAGCATTGCAAAAACGGCGCAGCCGCTGAGCGAGAAATCGCCGCGCCGCTAGGATCCTAGGACCCGTCAGCCGACTAGCTCGACAAGAGATCGCTCAGGTCGTCGACGCTTAGGCCAGCCGCATCTAGTATCGCCTTCAGCGATCGTTCGGCGGTTCTCTTTGCCGAAGATTCGATGCGAGCCCTTTTGGCGTAGCAAACATCACCTTCGCCGTGACGGTCGGAAGCCGTTGGCTCACGGATTTTTACGCGGCTTCGAGCTCGATGTGAATGCGTTTTTCAAGTGGTTCGACGTCGAAAGGAATTGGCTCGCGTTGATCACGACGAACTTCTAGCGAAAGTTCGATGGCCTCGCGCGCCATGGCGAGTGCCTCTTCCACAGTCTCGCCTTGAGTTGCAACTTCCGGCAGTGCAGGCACCGCGACACTATATCCTCCTACTTCCGGTTCCCGGGTCAAGATGACGGTGTAGTCGCGCACGATCGGTGCCATATCAACCTCGAACCCGCGTATCGGGGTCCAGGCCGCTCCCGTTAAATACCCGAGATCAACCGCTATCCTTCAATTCCACGATATCGCTGCGAACCCTGAAGTGCTACGGTTGGAGGTGACGCAATTTCGCCCGCCTCGAAGTTCATGGAGCACCTCTAACTCCGCGCGCGACATATGCGAAGAGGAGGGTCCAGTGTTCCTATCGCTATTTTTCCTGCCCATCTACTTTATCGTCCTGATATTGATGGTCTCCAGCGTAAAGATTCTACGCGAATACGAACGCGCCGTCGTGTTCCGCCTGGGGCGCTTCCACGCCGTAAAGGGGCCGGGGCTTATCCTTATCCTTCCGTTTGTTCAGCAGGTCGTGCGCGTTGACTTACGCACCGTGGTCATGGAGGTGCCCGGCCAGGACGTGATCTCGCGAGACAACGTCTCCCTGAAGGTCGACGCGATTCTGTACTTTCGCGTTGTGGACGCTCAAAAAGCAATCATCCAAGTTGAGAACTTCTTGAGCGCGACCAATATGCTAGCACAAACGACGCTGCGTTCCGTGTTGGGCGAGCACGAGCTGGACGAGGTGCTCGCCAAGCGCACCGAGATAAATGCTGCCGTCCAAAACACGCTCGACGTTCAGACCGAATCCTGGGGTATTAAAGTCATTAGCGTCGAGATTCGGGAAGTGACGCTTACCGAGAACATGATTCGGTCGATCGCCAAGCAAGCCGAAGCAGAACGCGACCGCCGCGCCAAGGTCATTCATGCCGAGGCGGAGTTTCAGGCGGCACAGACGCTCCTCAATGCGGCACGTATCCTTGCAGAAGATCCCGCGGCCATGCAGCTGCGCTACCTGCAAACGCTCACCGAAGTCGGCGGCGAGCAGAACTCGACAATTGTCTTTCCGATGCCGATCGATCTCATCAAGCCGTTCCTGCAGATCATGCAGAACCACGCGAAGGATACAACATCCGTGTCGAACGGCGCAAAGACACCGAAGTGACCCTACGAACTATCCCGACCACATCAGGAGGCAAATAACGTGAACGGTTTTTCAAAGCGCGTAACTCGGAAGGAGGCGCTCACAACTTTCCTCGTCCTTCCGGCACTCGCGGGCGCACTGGCATTCGGAGTGACGACGATCGCTCGAGCCGACAGCAGAACCCAGCTGCAGTATCAGGCGACCCCGAAAGGCAATCAGAAGTGCTCGGGGTGTTCGCTTTACACTGCGGGAAAGACCCCAACAGACGACGGTACGTGTAAGGTTATTACCGGGCCTATCAGTCCGAACGGTTGGTGCACGGCCTTCTCGCAGCGGTCTTCGTAAGCAATGGCCCTGCAGTCAGTCATGCCCGCGATGGAGTACGAAAGCGTCAATCCCTTCGACGGCAAAGCCCTGAAAACGTTCGTCGAAATGACCGACGAGCAACTGGAAAATAAAATCGCAGCCGCCCAAACCTGCTACGAGACGTGGCGGCACAAGACGTACGCCG
>JABCZE010000194.1 GCA_013289785.1 Vulcanimicrobiota bacterium
CCCGGAGTCATCGATGCCGTTTGCGCGGCGAACGGCCGGCGCGACGATCTGGACGACGATCACTTGTAGAACGGCGGCGGCCGGTACCGCCAAAAACGCTCCGGGAATCCCCAAGAGCATGCCGCCGACAACCGTCGAGAAGATGATCAGCAGAAAGCTCAGCTGCACGCGCTGCCCGAAGATAATCGGCGAGAGCACGTTCTGATCGAGGATTTGAACGACGGCGAAGATGGCCAGGACGATCAGCATTTTGACCCAGCCGCTCGTCGCAAGCACGACCAACAGGATGACCGGCCCGGAAATCACGGCGCCAACCATCGGAATCGCCTGAAACACCGCAACCACGAAGCCAAGCAGCAGGGCGTAGGGCACCCCCAAAATCGCAACCGCACCGCCCATCGCCACCCCGACGACCGTGCCGTTGATCACGATGCCTTGTACGTATGCGCTGAGGCGCAGACCGATCGTGTCGAAGGCGTGCTTCCAATCGCGGGCGGCCGCTTGCGTGAAGAGGCTAAGGATAAAGCGCTCGAGGTCGTCCGACGATAACATCCAGCCTACGGCAAGCAGCAAAATGATGATGGCGTTTCCGATAATGTCGGCAATTAACGCCGGCCCGGCCAAGAGGTGCGCGCCGACCGAGCTAAAGGCGCCGCCCGCGCCGTTGGCGATCGCGCCCGCAAACTGTTTGGAGACTTGATAGTCCTTCAGGAAGCGTTCCGCGGCGACGAGCTGGTCTCTCAAGGAAGCGACGTAGCCGGGAATCGCTTGTATGAGGCGCTGAATTTCGACGCCCAGCGGAGCGATCAAGACGTAGGCAATGAGCGTTACGATCAGCAGAGCTCCGCCAAACGCGAGGCCGACGGCAATGCCGAACGGCATTCGCGCGCTCAAGCGATCGACGATAGGACGCAGCGCGGCCGCGATCAGAACTCCCGTAAAGAGCAAGACGAACGCCGACAACGTGCCCGCGAGGACGAGCCAGAGAGCGTAGGCCACCGCAAATACGGCGGCGGCCGTCAACCAGGTGCGGACCCCAATCGCTACCGAGCGCGGTCCGGGGTCGATCATTCTCCGGCCGTAAACGCCACGATCTGGCCCTCTTCGCGATCGCTCGTCCACCACGTGGAACCGTCGAACGTTAGCGCACGCCCGTCAAAGGGAACCGTGGAGATCGGTTCGGTTGCGGCGGGACTTTGCCGCAGATCGGCGCGCGCAAACTCGAGGTTCTCGAACTCTTCGTCGGCAACGAGCATAAACGCGTTGCCGGAACCGTCAAACGCAAAGCCGCCGCAGCGCGTGGCCAGCGCGATCTCGCGCTGGACGCCGCCGCGATCGTCGAGCGCCAAAATTCGCCGGTTTCCCTGCTGGCAGAGATACAGGGTCGAACCATCGGCGGCAAGGTGCGAACCGGTGACGTCCGGGCAGGCGACTTTATTGTCGAAGCCGCGGCCGGGACGGAAACGGAAGAGATAGCGATCGTCGTCGTCGAGCGCAACCACGACGGCAAGAGCATCGCCGAACTTCGCAAGGCCGAAGGGCCTGCCCGGCGCGGCTATCTCGTCGACGACGTCCCAGTTTTTGGTATCGATCGCGTACAGTTTGTCGGTATCCCACGAACCAACCCACAGCTGCCCGTCGTAAAAGGCCAGCGGCTGCGGCCGGCCTCCGGGAGAGGGTTGGCGGCTTATTTCCTTTACGTTTTGCATAATCGCCAAAAGGCACGCGGCCTCAGCGGGGTTGCGTCTAGCCTTCGATGCGGACCTATCTAGCCGGACGCAGCTTCGGGCGTGATCGACTACGATGCTGGGGCGCGTCGATGGTGTCGACCGTCAGTCCGACCAACTGCGCGGCTCCGGGTTCGATTCCCGGGCGCTCCAGCCGCACGGTTCACCGTTGCGAAAGCGTCGGCGAAATGATATGCTTGGTTCTGGTCGGACTGGCGATCACATCTAAGATGCGCGAAGCGCCGCAGTAATGCGGCGCTTCGTTATTTGAACGCCGCTAAGACTCGATGCGTTCGTCGATCGAGACGTTGTACAAGAAGAGGAACTTGCCCCATTCGTCGGGGAGCGTGTTGCGCTTGATCTGAATCCAAGGAATGTACTTCGGCTGGCGCGGCTTGCGCTGCAGCGTCATGTTGGCTTCGTGCGGCGTGCGATTATTTTTACGGTTGTTGCAGCGCATGCAGGCGCAGACGAGATTCTCCCAGGTCGAATCGCCGCCGCGGCTCTTGGGAACGACGTGATCTACGGTCATCAGCCGCTCGCCGTGCGTGCCGCAGTATTGGCAGGCGTGCTCGTCGCGAATCAGGACGTTCTTTTTGGTTAAAGCGACCCGCTGCATCGGGCGGCGGATGTAGTACAGCATGCGGATGATCGAAGGCATCCGCATCTCGTAGGTCGGCGAGGCCAAGATTCGCTCGCGCCCGTGCAGCATCTCCGCTTTGCCGGCGAAAATCAGTTTCACCGCGCGCTGGAAGCTGGTGACGTTGAGCGCCTCGTAGGTGAAGTTCAGCACGAGCACCTCGCTCATGCGGTCGTCCCTTTCGAGCTATAAAAGCGAGGCATCTCAGGTGCCTCGCTTCCGAACGAACGTCATTCGTGTCTCGGTTAGCATCTGCGTGATTGCTAACCGTTCTTGCGGTCGCAACCTTTCTTTGACCCGTTCGAATGCCGTGGTCGCCACGTCGATCGCGACTTCCGCCGACGCGTGGTCGGGCTCGTGCCCCTCGGGTGCCGTCAGATACGCGTGCGCGGCGAGCGCGAGCGTGGCGATAATCTCGCTGAGCAGAGGCTCGACGGGCGGAATCTGCCCTTGAAATCCGGCGCGTTCCTGTTCGGGAGCGGCGGCCTCACTAGACATCTCGACCTAAATTTACGCCGCGGTGGAAGCCTTCCCTTGCTGCCTCACCATCTCCAGGAAGTATTGGTGGACGCGAGCGTCGGTACCCAGCTCGGGGTGGAACGAGGTCGCGAGGACATTGCCCTCGCGCGCCATCACGCCGCGACCTTCTCGCTGCGCGAGTAACTCCACCGCGGGCCCGTGCCGTTCGATCCAAGGCGCGCGAATGAAGATGGCCGGAAACGGCCTGCTACCCAACGCGGGGATCGCAAGCTCGACTTGAGCCGAATCGTTTTGCCGTCCGAAGGCGTTCCGGCGCACCGTGATATCGACAAGGTCGAGCGTCGGTTGCTCGATCCCGACGACGTCGTGCGCGGCAACGATCATTCCCATGCAGGTTCCCCAGAGCGGCATTCCTGCGCGCGTGCGTTCGACGATCGGCCGCCCAAGCCCGAAGCGTTCCAGCAGCTTCATGACCGTCGTAGACTCGCCGCCGGGCAGGATCAGCGCGTCCACACGCTCGAGGTCTGCGGGCGTCTTTACCGGTATTGCAATCGCACCGCAGCGTTGGAGCCCTGCGAGATGCTCGTCGACGTCGCCTTGGAGCGCGAGCACGCCGACACCATTAGGCACCGCGGGGGGCCATCAGTTGCGCTTCGGCGAGCTGGCGGATGTCGAGCCCCGGCATCGCTTCCGAGGCGCCGAGCGAGCGGCAAGCCTCTAATACGACCTCCGGTTCGTTGAAGTGCGTCGTCGCGTCGACGATGGCGCGCGCGAAGCGTTTGGGATCCTTCGATTTGAAGATGCCGCTTCCGACGAAGATGCCTTCGGCGCCGAGCTGCATCATCAACGCGGCGTCGGCGGGCGTCGCGACGCCGCCGGCGCAGAAGAGCACGACGGGCAACTTCCCTTCACGCGCAATTTCGGTGACGAGTTCGACGGGGGCCCACAGATCGCGCGCTCGCGCGACGAGTTCTTCCTTCGGCGCGATGCGCAGCTCGCGAATCGCGTCACCGATGGCGCGCATATGGCGCACCGCCTCGACGATGTTGCCGCTTCCCGCTTCGCCTTTGCTGCGAATCATCGCCGCGCCTTCGGCAATTCGGCGGAGCGCTTCGCCGAGATCGCGTGCTCCGCAAACGAATGGCGTGGTAAAGGCATGTTTGTCGACGTGATAGTTGTCGTCGGCGGGCGTCAGCACTTCCGATTCGTCGATATAGTCCACGCCGAGCTGCTGCAAAACTTGCGCTTCGACAAAATGGCCGATGCGGCACTTGGCCATCACCGGAATCGTCACGGCGTCCATGATGCCGCGAATTAGCTCGATCCCGCTCATGCGAGCAACGCCACCGGCCGCTCGGATGTCCGCCGGGATGCGTTCGAGCGCCATCACGGCGACCGCGCCGGCCTCTTGCGCGATTGCCGCGTGCTCCGGCGTAACGACGTCCATGATGACGCCGCCTTTGAGCATTT
>JABCZE010000195.1 GCA_013289785.1 Vulcanimicrobiota bacterium
CAACGTCGTCGTGATTCCGCTCAACCCATGGTTTGCGGCTCGCTTTGGCCGGCGGCAATACTTTTTCGGCTCGATCGTCATCTTCACGATCGCGTCGCTGATGTGCGGCCTTTCCAATAGCTTCGGTCAGCTCGTGTTTTGGCGGCTGATTCAAGGGCTGGGCGGGGGCGGTCTGATCTCGACCTCACAAGCAATCTTGCGCGATACGTACGGCATCAAAGAACAAGGCAAGGCGCAGGGCGTCTTCGCGATGGGCGTGATCGTCGGGCCGGCGCTGGGCCCGGTCATCGGCGGCTGGATCACCGACAACTGGAACTGGCACTGGATCTTTTTCATCAACATTCCGGTGGGCATCATCGCTGCCACGCTGATTTGGAACTTCTTACGCAACCCCGCCGAACCCCAATACCGCAAGCTCGATTGGGTCGGTTTAATCCTATTGTGCATCGGCCTGGGCTCGATGCAGTTCGTGCTCGAGAACGGCCAGCAGTACGACTGGTACGACGACATGCGGATTCGATGGTTCACGTTCTTTTCGATTACCGGGCTAGCGGCGTTTGTCTGGTGGACGCTGCGCTCGAAGATTCCCGTCGTGGATTTGCGTGTCTTGCGCCTGCGCCAAGTGGCAGCCGGCAGCGTGCTGGGCGCGGTGCTCGGCGTGAGTCTCTATGGCTCGATCATTATTTTACCGCAGTATCTCATCAACTCGCTCGGATTTACGGCGACGCTCTCGGGCGCGACCGTCATGATTCGCGCGGGTGCCGTCATGCTGTTCACGCCGTTTTCCGCCATCATGACGCAGCGCGGCCTGATCGATCCCCGGCTCTCGGCGGCGATCGGCTTCGTTTTGCTCGCGGCCTCGAACTGGATGCTGGCGAACATCACAACGCCACAATCGGATTTCCACGCGCTGGTCCTCCCGCTGATCGTCAGCGGAATCGGACTCTCCCAGATCTTCGTACCGCTCTCGGTCGCGGTCATCGGAAGCGTGCCGGATAAGGAAGTGCCGGCAACGGCCGCCTTCTTCAACCTTTCGCGGCAGATCGGCGGAAGCGTCGCCGCCGCGATTCTGATTACCCTTCTCGTGCGGGGCTTCACCATTTATCAAACCGGGCTCGCCGGAACCCAAACGCTGGCCCATGCGCCAACGGCACGATACGTGAACTCGCAAGGCGGCGTGCAGAACCGCGCTGCAATGCAGCGGCTGGCGGTTCTGGTCGAGTCGCAATCGGCAGTGCAATCTTACGCCGACACGTCGCGCTGGACGGCGGTGATCACGCTCGGCCTGGCGCCGCTGGTGCTGTTGCTTCGCCGGCCGCGCATCGGCGTGGCCCTGGCCGAGTAGCGTGATGCGAACGCGCGCGCTTTCGGCGCTGGTTGCCGCCGCGGCGTTAGCGACCGCCGTGTGGCCGCTGCAACGGACCTCCGCGCAGATCGACGAGCCGGCGGTGCCCAGCGTCGCTCCGGGCTACCGGGCGCCGCAAGTGGCGCCCAGCGGCGCGCAGATTATCGGCGTGACGCAGCAGCCTTTCGTCGGAATCTCGTTGCAAGACGCGATCGCGATGTCGTTGCTGAACAATCCGCAGCTTGCGGTCTCCGCCTCGAACTTCAGGGTGGCGCGCTATAACATCGTGCAGGTCAAGGGTGCCTACGACGTCGCCCTGCACCTGGAGCCGCAGTCGAGCTTTTCGGTCAACCCGCCGGAGAACTTTCTGGCAGCCGGTCCGGGCGAAGTCGGTGAGTACACTCCGGGGCCCACGTTTACGTCGGGGCCGGGCAACATCATTCAGCATCAATCGACGACTGGGTACGGGCTGAGTGGACAAACGGAATACGGCGCTTCATATCAGGCGGGGATTACGCAGAGCCGCACCTATAACAACACGACCTTCGACGCATATAATCCGTACTATCTTGCGTCGCTGAATCTCGCCGTCACTGCGCCCCTTCTCAAGAACGCCGGCATGAACGCCACGAAGCGGCAGTTGAAGCTCGCTTTCATCAATGCCGACGCGGCCACGGCACAGACGCTCATCGATGCATCGAACACGATCTCGCAAGTCGAAAGCACCTACTGGGATCTGCTGGCGGCGTGGCGCGACGTCGCGATTCGGGAAGAGGCGCTGCGCGAGGCGATCGCGCAGCAGCAGAGCAACGAACGCCTCGTGAAGCGAGGCGCCGCGGCAGCGATCGATGCCGTCGAGTCGGAGACGCAGGTAGCCAACTTCCAGACCGACGTTTTCCGCGCGTTGGAAACGGTTTCGAAGCTGCAAAATCAGCTCAAGAGCCTCGTCGCATCGCACGCCGGCGACCCGATCTGGGACGCCAACCTCGTGCCGACGACCTCGGTCGAACAGCTTCCCAACAACAGCGATCTTTCTACGGTCGTAGCCGAAGCCAAAGCGAAGCGACCCGAGGTTCGCCAGGCGTTGGACCGGCGGCTCGCCGCCGGCGTCGACGTGGTCTTTGCCAAGAATCAGTCGCTGCCGCAAGTCGACGTTTCGCCGCAGTATCAGAGCAACGGCTTCGCCGGCATCCTAACGCCGGTTCCTAAACTGATAACCGGCTATTGCACGGCCCCGGCAGGTGGTTTTGGAGCAGGGCTGGGCCTCCCCCGGTGCCCCACGCCGCCGCCGAACACGCAAGGCTCGATGCCGTGGGCCTATCATAATATGTGGGCCGGTTACTTTCCGGCATTCAACATTGCGTTGATCGTCGGCTATCCGATCCAAGGTCACCTCGCTCGCGGTCTGCGAGGCCTTGCGAGCGAGGAGACGACCCAGGCAAAAGTTCTCATGCAAGGCGTCGACGAACGGATCGGCGCCGAAGCCCGCAACGCGTTGCAGAGTTATCAGTCCGGGCTTTCAAAACTGAATGCTACACGCCGAGCCCGCGAATCCGCCGATGCCGTCTACGCAAGCGAGCTTCGCAAGTTCCACAACGGGACGTCGACGACGTTCTTGGTGTTGCAGCGCCAGGTCGAGCTAGCACAGGCGCGCGGCAGCGAACTTCGGGCACAGACGCAGCTCAACGAGAGCGTGGTCGAACTCCAGCGCGTTTCCGGCACGATTCTTTCCGCCAACGGTGTCAACGTCCAGACGCTGGGGAGCCAGGCTGCCGCGTTAGGAGCCGGGACGCCGTGAAGCTTCGCAGCCTTCCAGCTATCGTCGGGGCGATGGCCGTTGCGCTCGCAGCACTGCCGGTACAGCGCACCGCCGCGCAACTCGAGCCCCAGTTCCCGGTCGTGCCGAGCGTTGCCCCCGGCTATCGCGCGCCGCAAGTTGTGCCAAGCGCGGCCCAGATCGTCGGCGTGACGCAGCAGCCCTTTGTCGGCATTACGCTGCAGGATGCCATTGCGATGGCGCTGCTCAAGAATCCAAATCTCGCGGTCTCGGCGTCGAATGTCCGGATCGCGCGTTACACGATCGTCGAGGTCAAGGGCGCCTACGACGTGCAACTGCAGCTCAAGCCGTCGTCAAGTTTCTCCGTCCAACCTCCGGATAACGCTTTCGAGGCCGGCCCCGGAGAGGTCGGCCGATATACGCCGAAGCCCGGACCCACTTCCTCGCCTGGCGCCGTTTACACGACCGGCCCGGGTAACATTATCCAACACGAGTCCGCCTTTCAGTACGGTCTTGGAGGGCAGACCGAGAATGGCTTGACGTATCAGGCCGGCATCCAGCAGAGCCGGACTTATAACAACACCATTTTCAACGCCTATAATCCGTACTACATCGCGACGCTGAACGTCGCGCTAGCGCAGCCGCTACTCAAGAACGCCGGCATGAACGCCACGAAGCGGCAGCTCAAGCTCGCGTTCGTCAACGCCGACGCCTCGGCGGCACAGGCGCTGATCGACGCTTCGAGTACGATCGCTCAAGTCGAGACGGCCTATTGGAATCTGGTCGCGGCGTGGCGCAACGTCGCGATTCAAGAGGAAGCGCTCGGGGAAGCGATCGCGCAGCAGCAGAGCAACGTTCGACTAGCAAAACGCGGCGCGTTGGCCCCGATCGAGGCGGTCGAGTCGCAGACGCAGGTCTCAAACTTTCAGGATGACGTCTTCTCGGCATTGCAAACGGTTTCGCAGCTTCAGGTGCAGCTGAAGAGCCTCGTTGTGGCCGATCCCGGCGACGCGATCTGGACCGCGAACCTCGTCCCCTCGACGTCGGTGGAACAGCTTCCGAGTGTGGGCGACCTGGCGCTGATCGTCGCCGAGGGCCGCCGCAATCGTCCGGAGGTGCGTCAGGCCGAGGACAAACGTCTCGCCGCCGATATCGACCGCGGCTTCGCCGCAAACCAGTCGTTGCCGCAGGC
>JABCZE010000196.1 GCA_013289785.1 Vulcanimicrobiota bacterium
AATACTTAAATGCGAAACTCGCCCGCCTCAGCGCCGAAAACGGCGCCTAGGGTCCTTCGACTCCGCTCAGGATGACAACGCAGAGGAAGTAAACTTTGGACCTCGGCTCCTCGATCTGAACTAATCAGGAACCCCTAGGGCGGTTCGAAATTGGCGCCTGCTTTACAGTGAGAAGATAAAAATGGTGGGCTTGCCGGTTACTTTCCAGGCAACGAACGAAGTATTGCCGGCCGCCACCGCCACGCGTTGCGCCCCGCCGGCACGATAGGTAATAACGCCGCCGGCGATCGCGTTCTTAGTGTCGTACCGGTAGAGAATCTTTCCGCTCGTCGCGTCGAGCGCAAAAAGATTGCCGTTGAGATCGCCGGTGAACACGAGGCCGCCGGCGGTCGGAGTGACCGCCGCGACCATAGGGGTTGCCATTCTGATGTGCCACCGCGTGTCGCCCGTTGCCGGATCGATTGCGGTGGTCCAGCCGTACGCCTTCGTCATCGGGTCGGGTATCGGGATGCCGCCGCCAAAAGCTGCCGATCCCGTTTCGACTTTCGTGGTCGCGGTAATGTTCGTGATGTTGGCAAGCGCCGTAAGTTTGACGGTCACGCACCAGTCTACCGAGTTCACGTAGACCAGATGCGCCACCGGATACCAAGCCGCGCCATTCCACTCCGAACCGCCCGTTACACCCGGGCAGTAGTGCGTTCCAGCCGTCGTCATCGGAGCGTCGGCATTTGCGATCGTCGTGGTCGCCGTCTTGGTTAGCAGTTTACCGTTCGTGAGATCGACAAGGTGCACGAGACCGTCCTTGCTGGTCGCCGCGAGAATCCCCTTACCGCCGGCCAGGTCGAATTCGGCACTTCCGGTCGCATCCCAATCGTGGTCGTCATTTGGTTCCGTCTGGTACGACCAGCGCAACTTTCCAGAACTCGCGTCCAGCGCAACGATGCCCGTCGTAAACAGATTCGCGCCGGGTCGTACCGTGTTATTGAAGTCCGGACCAGGATTACCGACGGGAGCAAAGATCGTGCCCGTCTTCGGATCGAGGGTAAAGTAAGTCCAGACGCCCCCGCCGCCATGCGACGCCGCGGCGGAACTCTTCCAGGTCTTGGCGCCGGTCTCGCTTTCCATGGGGATCGTGGAGAAGGACCAGACCTTCGTTCCATCCGTGACGCGATATGCCGCAACCTCGCCCCTCACGCCGACGTCGCCGCCGGCAACGCCCATGAAAACGAGATCGTGCCAAATGAGCGGTGCCGACATCGCCGACGCACCGGTACTCGAATCCATTATCTTGCGATCCCAAAGCAAGTCGCCGGTTTTTATGTCGAGCGCGATCAGGTGACCGTCGGTCGTTCCGCGAATTACGCGTCCGCCGCCAATGGCTACACCCTTGTTGTTCGCTCCCGCCGCGATGTCCGTGGCGTCGTACTGATAGCTCCAAATCTTCGCGCAAGTCCGGCCGTCGATTGCAAACGTACCGTTCGTCGTGGTGACGTAGAGCGCTCCGTTATATGCAACCGGGCCGGCTTCGAACGAGCCTTCGGGCGAAAGCTCCACCGAGCAGATGGGCTTGATGTGCGAAACATTTGCAACCGTGATATCGGAGAGCGCCGAATACCTTGCGCCGCGGTAGCCTTTTCCGTAGGCGAGCCAGTTGTTCGCGTCCGAGTCGGCACTGTCGAGTTCTTGCTGCGAAGGTACACTGGTTGATGGCTGCTTGACGACCATTGGGACCGCTTTGGCGTTGGCGGCCGCATTGGCGCTGGTCGGCGCGCCGGGCGCCGACGCCGGAACGATCCGCGTGATGTCGTAGTGTCCGATGATTGGCGATGGTCCCGCGGGGAAACCGTTTTGCTGCAAGATGAACGCGACGAGCGCAAGCGACTGCGCGCTCGACAACGTCGACGGTGCGGTGAGCGGCATTTCCGTGTGGATCGTCGACCACAGCGCGCTCAACGGCTTTCCGCGATACCGCAGGAAGAACTGATTTCCAACGAGCGACGGCCCGGCACCACCTTGAAGCTTCGCGCCGTGGCAAACGGCGCATTTTTGCTTGAAGAGTGCCGCGCCTTGCGCGGCCTGTTCGCTGGAGTACCATCCTTGGCTGCCCGTCGAACCGGCAATCGATGACTTAGCAGTCGAAGCTTGCGGAGACGCCGTCGCCGTTTCCGATTGAGACTTGCCGCTGCACGCAACCACCACAAGCAAGGCCGACAAAGCGAGAATAACAATCGCCGGACGTGGTCTCACGGTTCCCTCGCAATCGTTGTAAAGACAGCGCTGATTTTCGGGCTTAGGTAGCGAGCGCCTCCAAATACCGCTGCGTCAAAGCGGTGCGGTATTTTAGCGCTAGCCGGCTGGTTTCTTTGCGGGGGCTTTGCGTTTGCGCGCCGGCTTTTTCACTTCGCCGTCGACCGCCGGTGCGGCGCTACGCGAGCGCTTCGGCTTCGCAACGACGACAACGGGTTCGGGCTGCGGCGCCGGCGCGGCGGCCTTCTTTCGAGGCCGGCGCGTCGATTTTTCGGCGGGCGCGGAAAGGGCTAAAGCGCTCGCTGCACCTTCGAGTTCCGCGGTGACGCCCCGCGCGGGCGTCCGCCGGCGAGCCGGTTTGGCACGCTTGGGTTTCTCCTCGGGAGCCGACAAGCTCGGCGGAGGCGCTTCCACCGCCGGCGGCGAGGCTTGCCTGCGAGTTGCGATCGCTCGAGTAGGCTCGGGCGGCGCAGTTGCGCCGGTCGGCTGCGCGGCTCCGTCGGCGCTCACTTCGAAGATCTGGCGATCCGGAATCGGCCCGGCCGACTGGCCAAGGCCTCCCCGTCCGCCGCGTCCGCGGCGGCGGCGACGGCGCCGGCGATGCGTCGAACCGTCAACCGGAGCGGCAACCGCAGCTGAAGCAGCCGGCTCGGGCGGCGGTGGCGCGCTAATCGCTACTGCCTCGCCCTCTTCCCGGCCGCGTCCGCCGCGACGGCGCCGCCGGCGGCGCTTCCGGCGCCCGTCGCCGTCGGCGGCCGAACGTTGTACGGCCCCTTCGGCGATGATGATCGCATCGGGTTGGGCTTCACCGCGGCGCTCTGCGTCCAGTGCTTTGTCTTGCGCCTCTTCTTCTTCGGTGAGCGAGGTGATGCCGATCGGCGGACGCGCCGCGGATTGACGCGCGGCGTCCTCGGCAAGTTCGCGCAACTGGCGGGTCTGCTCGGCCGCTGAGACCTCGGCGCGCCGCGCCGGGCGCTTGCGCCGAGACTTCGTTTCGGCGGTAACCATCTCGGCGAGGATGTAATCGCGTTCGTCGTCGACGTCGAGGATGCGAATCCGCACGAAGTTCCCGGCGTTGTTGGCGGAATTTTCCACTTCGGCGACTCGTCCGTCAACGATCGCGGCGGCCGACGTCGCATTGGGCAGCCGTCCCGCCAACAACTCGACCTCGTGCTCGTCGCCGACGCGCAGCGCGCGCTCCTTGTCCTGCTTGAACGCCGCGACCGTTTCGATCCGCGCCTTTTCCGGATGAATCATCGGATCGACGCGCACGAAGATCGGCCGCTCGATCGACCTTGCCAGTTCCTTGCACTCCTCGTCGTACCAAAAGTCCATCTGCACGGCGACCGTCGGCGCCACGTGAACGATCACGTCGCCGGCGACGCCGTTGCGCGCCTCGCCGCGAATGCGGCGAAAGGTTTCGATCGCAACCGATTGAGAGGACATGACGCTGCCCATTCCGATGCAGGTCGGGCACGCACCACGTAGTTGAGCGCCGAGATCCTTGCCGATCCGCTTGCGCGTAAACTCCAGCAGTCCCAGGTTTGAAAACGACTGAATCGTCGCGCGCGTGCGGTCGCGGCTCAGATACTCTTCCATCGTTCCGATCACTTTATCGCGCGACGCCTCCGACGCCATGTCGATAAAGTCCACCACGATGATGCCGCCGATGTCGCGCAGGCGCACCTGACGCGCGATCTCCTCGGCCGCTTCGATGTTCGTTTTGAGGATCGTGTCCTCGAGATTGCGGCCGCCCGTAAACTTGCCGGAGTTCACGTCGATCACGGTCAGCGCTTCCGTCGACTCGATGACGATCGAAGCGCCGGAGGGCAGGTTGATCTTCGGCTTCATGAGCTTCTGCAGCTCGGCGTCGATCTTATAATCGTCGAAGAGCGTGCGGCCCGAGTTGTAGTATTCGATGCGATCTATATACTGCGGACCCAGCAACTGCAGAAAATCTCGAACTTTGCGGAACTCCTCCTCGTCGTCGATCAAAACCCGCTCGACGTCCGCGGTGATAAAGTCACGCGCCGCCTTATAGATCAGGTTCATGTCTTTA
>JABCZE010000197.1 GCA_013289785.1 Vulcanimicrobiota bacterium
CTTGAACGTTCCGGGCTCCGCCTCGTCGCAGTTACAGACCAGATACCGCAAGTGCTTGTCTTTGGGCAGAAACGACCATTTGCGCCCGGTCGGAAAACCGGCACCGCCGCGTCCCCGCAGGCCCGATTTATCGGTCAAGTTCAGGACGTCGACCGGCTGCATCTCGCGCAGCGCGCGCTCCCACTGTTTGTAGCCGCCACGCGCACGATAGACATCGATACTGCGCAGATCGACCTCGCCGATACCGGCCGTCAAAACCTTAGTGACCGGCATGGCTGCCTTCTTCTTCGCGCACCTCGACGACCTGACGAGCGTCGACGACCGCGCGCTCCGAGGTCTTGGTGAAGAACTCGACGTCGCGCGCCAGAATGTGATCGAGCATGATGATACCGCTGCGGTCGCCGACGCCTCCGGCATTGTTCGGCAACGGAACTCCTACCGCACCGGGCGACTTCTTGCCGCGCGAAATATCGCTCTCTTGCGAGATCGCCCACGTGCGCCCCGGCGCCTCGATCTGCGCCATCGGCGCCGTCGAATACGTCCCCGCTCGCATCGCTGCCAGCATGTCGTCGACCATCTGCGGCGTCAAACTATAGACGAAATCGAGATTCACTTGCATGCAGCTGGCTCGGTCGCAGGCCGCGAGACACTCAACCTCTTCGTATGAGAAGACTCCGTCGTCGGTCGTCTCCAGCTGCCCGACGTCAAGCTTCTCCCGAAAATACGCCATCATATCTTCGGCCCCATTAATCGAACACGCCAACCCGCGGCAGATCTGCAACATGTACTTCCCAACCGGCCGCCGGTAAAGCAACGTATAAAACGAAACCGTCGATTCAACCTCAGCCGGCGTTAAATCCAGCATCTCCGCCGCCGCATTCATCGCATCCGCGCTACAATAGCCTTCGTACCCTTGAAATAAATGCATAATCGGCAAAAGTGCGGAGCGCTTCTGCTCGTACTGCACGATAATCCGCTGGCACTCCGGCCGCAGCCGCTCGAGCAACGCCGGAAAGTCCGCCTCGCGCTGCATCAGCGGTCAACCTCGCCAAACACGGGATCGAGGGAGCCGATCATGACCACAAGATCCGCGATGAGATTTCCGGGCGCGATGCCTTTGAGCGCTTGCAGGTTGTAGAGGCTCGGCGGACGGGTGCGGATGCGGTAGGGTTTGTTTTCGCCGTTGCTGACGATGTAGTAGCCGAGTTCGCCGCGGGGCGACTCGACGGAGTGATAGACGTCGCCGGGCGGAACGCGAAAACCCTCGCTGATCAGCTTGAAGTGATGGATCAGCGCCTCCATCGACAGCGCGATCGTCTCTTTGGGCGGGAGCGCGACCTTTGGATCGTCGATCATGACCGGGCCCGGCGTGTCGAGGCGGCGGCGCGCCTGTTCGATGATTCGGATCGACTGGTCCATCTCGTCGAGCCGAACTAAAAAACGCGCGTAGGCGTCGCCTTCGCTGCGGGTCGGCACGTCGAAGTCGTACGTTTCATAGCCGCAGTACGGAAACGCTTTGCGAACGTCGTAGGCGATGCCGCTAGCGCGCAGGCTCGGACCCGTAACGTTCCACTGCACGGCTTCTTCGGGCGAGAGCGTGCCGATGTCGATCGTTCGGTCCTGAAAGATCGGGTTGGCCTGCAGGAGGCCTCGCAGCTCGCGCATGCGGCGCGGAAACTTTTCGATGAGCGCGTCGAGCCGCGCCAGAAGACCGTCGGGGAGGTCGCCGTTGAGCCCGCCCACCCGCATGTAGTTGGGGTGCATGCGTGCGCCGCCCGTCGCTTCTTGCAGATCGAGAATGTTCTCGCGCAGATCGAAGCAATAAAAGAAGACGGAGATCGCGCCGAGGTCGATGCCGTGCGTCCCCAGCCAGACGCAATGCGACGCGATGCGCGTCAGCTCTCCGGTCAGCACGCGAATGGTCTGCGCGCGTTGCGGAATCTTGTCGGTAATGCCGAGCAGTTTCTCGACCGCCAAGGCGTAGCAGAGCGCGTTTGACGACGGAGCGAGATAATCCATGCGCTCGATGACGGTCTGGGCCTGCGTCCAGAAGAGCCCCTCGGCGCTTTTCTCGATGCCGGTGTGGAGGTATCCGATCTCGGGGTCGGCCTTCACGACGTTCTCGCTGTCGATCTCGAGCACGATCTGCAGGACGCCGTGCGTCGACGGATGCTGCGGTCCCATCGAAAGGACCATCGTCGTATCCGACCGGCTGATGACCTCGGGCGGCGGCGTGGCGGACAGGGTCATGACCCTCCCTCGCGGACCCGTTTTATTTGTTCCTGCAACGCTTCAAGGGTACGCCCTGAAGGCGGGCTGCCTGCAACGACGTTGGTCTTGTTGGCAAATGCTGGACGCGGCGCGCGCTCGAGTGCGGGCCCGCGCATCGGGTAGTCTTTGCGCAGCGGATGACCGACCCAATCGTCCGGCATTTGTATCCGGCGCAGATCCGGATGGCCGTCAAAGCGAATTCCGAAGAGGTCGAAGACCTCGCGTTCGGCCCAGTCCGCCGACTTCCAAAGGTCGCTGACGGTCGGCAGCGACCGGTCTTCTTCGAGCCCGCAGAGAATTCGCACGCGCACCGGAGTGCCGACCTCTGCAACCGTCGCGGGCCTTGGTGCGAGCCGAAGCAGATGGTACACGACGTCAAACCGCGGCGAACGACCCAAATAGTCGACCGCGCCGAGATCGAGCAACATTGCATAACCGTCGGTCTTGAGCGCTTCGAGGCGCGAGCGCAGATCGGACGGAGCGACGCGCTCGATGACGGCATCGTCGATCGGCGGGCGCAGGCTAGGCGGATCGATCGCGGCACCGGCGATCGGCGGAACTTGCGTGCTTGGCATGATCGGTGTAGAGGTTCTAGGCTTTAGGCTCGAGCCAGGATTCCGCCACGGCCACCTTCACGGATCTGCTGTTGGATCAGGTTGACCGCATACAGAAGACCGTCGGGCGTGGGCGGACAGCCGGGAACGTAGACGTCGACCGGAATGATCGTGTCGACGCCTTGAATCACCGCATAGTTATCGAAGATTCCGCCCGAGCTGGCGCACGCGCCCATCGAGATGACCCACTTCGGATCGGCCATCTGATCGTAGAGGCGCTTGACGACCGGCCCCATCTTCTGCGCGACGCGCCCCGAAACGATCATCAGATCGGCTTGACGCGGCGAGCTTCGAAAGACTTCGGATCCCAGGCGCGCGATGTCGTACTCCGAGGAGGTTACCGTCATCATCTCGATGGCGCAGCACGCGAGCCCCATCGTCAGCGGCCATACCGACGAACTTTGCGCCCAACGCGCGACGTCGTCGAGCCGCGCTAACATGAACTGCCCTGGGTTGACCGTGCCTACCGCCATATGAAACCGCCCTTCTTCCACACGTAGGCGTAGCCGATTGCGAGCACCACGATGAACACGACCATCTCGAGCAGCCCGAAGACGCGCAGCGCATGCATTTGCACGGCCCAGGGATAGAACGACGCCGCTTCGACGTCGAAGACGACGAACAGCATCGCAATCAAATAAAAGCGCACCGGGAATCGCCCCACGACCGCCGAGGTCGGTTCGACTCCGCATTCGTAGGCTTCGCGTTTATGCGCGTTCGGCTTGGCGCGCCCCAGAAGGCCCGGCAACACGCTAAAGAACAAGGCGGCCCCGAGCGCAACGCAGAGGAAGATCGCGACTGGTCCGTACGGATTCATGGCTCACGAACGTTTTTGCAAATCGCGGGCCATACCTGTCCTTCGTATCCCTCGGCCGCTTGCTAAACGCGGGCGCTGGGGGGACGCGGCGACAATTTAAACGTACATTCGCTCATGCGCTATGCGGTTTTGGGGATGCTCCTGCTCTTCGCTCTGGGCGACGGATGCTCGCCGCCGCCAAATGTCGTAGGCGTACAAGACTTCGGGCACGTTACCGGGCGCGTATTGGACGCGATGACCAATCACCCGGTTCCCAATGCGCTGGTCTCCGTCGGTTCGCTCTACACGACGCGAGCCGACGTCAACGGAGCCTTCACGCTTCGCACCGTAGCGGGCGACCAGACCGTCACCGCCCGGGCCGCCGGCTACGGGACGGCCACCGCCGATACGACGATCACCAAAGACACGACCGTGTCGATCGGGTACATCCGCCTGGTGCCGCTGATCACGCCGCAGGGCCAGCCGACGTTGCAGCCGCCGGTGATCCCGACCCCGTCGGCCTCCCCAAGCCCCGCCGTTACCCCGCCGCCGCGCGCCGCGGCCAGCTCACCGCCAACGCC
>JABCZE010000198.1 GCA_013289785.1 Vulcanimicrobiota bacterium
CGTGGAGCAAAGTCGGCATCATCGAAGCCTCGCACTTCGACGCGTCAACGGCATACGCGGCCGTCGACCGGCACCGCCTCGACGACTACGCGCCGTACATCTATCGCACGGCCGACGGCGGCGCGACGTGGACGCCGATCGTCAACGGCATTCCGAACGGCTCGTTCGTCAACGCCGTTCGTGAGGATCCGAAGCGGCGCGGGCTGCTCTACGCCGGCACCGAGCGCGGCGTCTACATCTCGTTCGACGACGGTGCGAACTGGCAGCCGCTGCAGCTCAACCTTCCGGTTACCTCGATTCGCGACATCGCCGTGCACGGCGACGATCTGGTGCTCGCGACGCACGGGCGTTCGTTCTGGGTGATGGACGATGCTGCGTCGCTGCGGCAGATGGCCGGCGCCCGCGCCGCCGGCGGCGACTATCTCTTCGCGCCCACAGCGGCGTATCGCGTCCGCGAAGGCAATGAAGAGGGAACGCCGCTGCCGCTCGACGAGGCACAGGTCGACAACCCGCCTAGCGGACTGTATATCGACTACTATCTCGCGCGTGAGGCGAGCACGCCGGTCGCGATTGAGATTCTCAACGCGGACGGGCGCGTCGTGCGCCGCTGGTCGAGTGCCGAGCCGATAAAGACGGCCGACCCAAAATCGGTCGACTACACGACGCACTGGATCGCGCAGCACCCTGTGCCCGAAACGTCGGCCGGCGCGCACCGCTTCGTCTGGGATTTCCATGAAACCAATTCACACGGCGCGTTGCTGCCGCCGGGAAGCTACACCGTACGCTTGAGCGTCGGCGGGAAGACGTACGATCGCACCGCGCGCATGCTGCGCGATCCGCGTATCGGTGCAAGCGACGCGGATCTCGTCGCCCAATACGCGCTGGTAGAGCGCGTCATTGCGCTGCACGCGCAGGTCGTCGCCTCACGCGCGAAGGCGCAGTCGCTAGACGAAAGGGCGCAGCTCTCGGCCACGCAAAAGCAGGCGTTACGCCGCGAAATCATCGGCGCCGAGGCAGCGGATAACCCCGACGATTCGATGGGCGCTTACTCGCACGATTTCACGAGCTTCCTCTTCCTCGAAAACCAGCTCGACTATCTCGCGAGCGCCATCGAAAGCGCCGACGCCGCGCCGACCTCCGATATGCGCCTCGGCTACGCGAAGCTCGACGGCATCTATCGCCAGACGCTTGCGCGCTTAAACGCGATCGAGCCGACGGGACGGTAAGCTTCGCTAGCGGCCGGCCTGCAGCGTTTGGACGTACCAACGCTCGAGATCGTCGTGAAACTGCGCCAGGGCCGGCGTGTGAAGGTAGACCATGTGGCCGGACTCATAGAATCCGTAGCTGATGTTGCTTTGCAGTTGCGGTGAGAGGGCCAGGTGGTTGAGCGTGTAGACCGTCGCAAAGAACGGGGTGGCAAAGTCGTAGTAGCCGTTGCCCGAGAAGACGCGCAGGTTTGGATTAAAGGCCATCGCGCTGGCGAGGTCTTGGGCGGTATTGGTCGGCAAGGCGCCGCCGTGTTTCCAATCCCATTGGCGGAAGACGTTGATGGTCGGCAGATAGATCAGGCTCGTTCGATAGCCCAACGCCTGGCGCATATAGGCGTTTCCGGTCGCGACGAACGCCGCTTGGATCGCGGAGTTGGTCGCATCGAAATCGGGCGCCTCCTGCAAGCGATCGAGCATATACGACGTGTAGCGCGCGTCGTAGCGGCCGAGCATCACGCCGCTGTCGCGGAAGAGTTCGGTCGCGTAGCGCGTGTAGGGAATCCGCAGGTTTGACGAGCGGATATAACTTTCCGATAGCCCCGTATACTGGTGCAGCTTCGAAACGACGTCGTCGTAGGTGGCGGGCGAAAGGCTCGCCCCTTGCGCCAACGCGTTGAGATACTCGTTCATCGCAAACGCTTCGACGCGCGGCAGTAACTCGGCCAGCGTGGTTTGCGGACCCGGCAGGGCATGGTGGTACCAGGCGGATGCGGCCTCCGTCGGCAGGTAGAGCGGAAACGCCCAATCGCCGCCGCCGATCGCCGTTGACGTGAAGTTCACGTCCCAGTCGAGACTGAAATCGAGAACCGACGAGAGCAGCACGACGCCGTTGACGCCGATGCCCTGCCGCTGCTCGAGATAGTTGACGAGCATCGCCGAGCGCGGCGTCCCGTAGGATTCCCCGAAGAGAAACTTCGGTGAGTTCCAGCGCCCGAACGCGGTAATGTAACGGTTGATGAACTGGCCGAAGGCCGCCACGTCGGGGTCGACGCCGTAAAAGTCCTTCGGCGTTCCCGCGCCCACGATTCGGCTGAAACCGGTTCCGGGCGCATCGATGAAGACCATATCGGTGCGATCGAGCAGCGAGTACTGGTTCTCGGCCAAAGTAAACGGCGCGCCGGGCGTCGGAACGCCGTCGCCGACTTGCACCCGCATCGGGGCGAACGAGCCCATGCGCAGCCAGATCGTCGAACTCCCCGGACCACCGTTATAGAAAAACGTGACCGGCCGGGTTCGCGGGTCGGCGCCGTCGAGGGTGAACGCCGTATAGAAGATCTGCGCGGTCGGCTGATCCTTGTCGTTCTGCAGCGTAATGGTTCCGGCGCGCGCCGTATAGGCGTAGCTCTTTCCGCCGAGTGCGATGACGTGCTGCGTTACCGCGTCGGGAGTGCCGGCGGCAGGGGCGGCGGCGGCGGCCGCCATCACGGCGGCAGCCAAGGTCGTTACGATGCTAAACATTTCGCAGCGCCTCCGCGTACCAGCGTTCTAGGTCGTCGTGGAAGCGCCCGAGCGCCTCGGGATGAAGATAAACCATATGCCCCGAGTCGTAAAAGCCGTAAGTAATATTTCGCTGGATTGCCGGCGCGAGATAAAGATGATTGAGCGCGTAGACCGTCGCGAAGAAAGGCGTTGCGAAATCGAAATACCCGTTTGCGGAAAACACCTTTAAGTTCGGGTTGTACGTCATCGTCTGCGCCAGGTCGGGCGTTACGTTGAGGATCTGACTGTTGGTGCCGTGTTTAAAATCCCAACTCGAGCCATCGGCATAAATCAAGTCGTAGATGTTGGCACGGTAGAGCAAGGGCGTGTTGTAGTGCAGGACCGCTCGCAGATAGTAGTTCGACATCGAGGTGAAGACCGAATCGATCGCCGCATCGGTGGCATCCCAGTCGGGCGAGACCTCCGGCCTGTCGAGCACGTAGGTTTCGAAGCGCGAATCGATGCGCCCCACGGTGCGCCCGGACTGACGGAGAAGCTCGTTCTCGAAACGATCGTAGGGAATGCGAAGGTCCGAGCTGCGAATGTACTTCTCCGAGAGTCCGGTGTAACGATGCAGCTTGGCCACGACGTCGTTGTACCGGGCAGGCGGAGCCTGCGCGCCGGCAGCGAGGACGTCGAGATACTCCGTGAGCCCGAAGTTCTCAACCTCCGAGATCAACGCGGGCAGCGCGGGCGCGTCGGGCAGCGCGTGATGGTACCAAGCCGTCGCGGCTTCCGTCGGGAGGTAGAGGATGAACCCCCAATCGCCGCCGCCTATCGGCGCGCCGTCGTTATAGTCGATGTTCGAGTTCAAAAACGACGACAGCAGCACGACGCCGTTGAGGCCGATGCCCTTGTCTTGCAGGTACTTCGCAAGCACCGCGGAGCGCGTCGTGCCGTAGGACTCGCCGAACAGAAAGCGCGGCGAGTTCCAGCGGTTGAACTGCGTGATGTAGCGCTGGATGAACTGGCCGAAGGCGGCGGCGTCTTCATCGACGCCCCAGATGTCTTCAGGCTTGCCGGCGCCGATTATCCGGCCAAAGCCGCTTCCGGGCATGTCGATGAAGATCATATCGGTCTTGTCCAGCAACGAGTACTGATTATCGACGATCCGGTACGGCGGCGGCCCGGTCAATCGTCCGTCGCCGGTCTGCACGCGAACCGGTCCGAAGGACCCCATTCGCAACCACATCGTCGAACTGCCCGGGCCGCCGTTGTAGATGAAGGTGACGGCGCGCCTCGACGGGTCGGCGCCGTCGAGCGTATATGCGGTATAAAAGATCCGAACGATCGGCTGATCGTCGCCGTTGCGCAAGGTGATCGTTCCGGCGCGCGCGGTATACGCCAGCGCCCGCCCCCCGAGCATAAGACGGTGGTGCGTGACGCCATCGGGCGTCAATGCGGGAATGGCCGGCGGCTTTGCGGCGCCGGCCGGCAGAGCGATGACGAGCGCCGCCAAGGCGATCGGTAGAACGCGTAGCGATTTAGATTGCAATCCGGGCCTCCAGTGAACG
>JABCZE010000199.1 GCA_013289785.1 Vulcanimicrobiota bacterium
CGCAGAAGGGCATCACGGTCAACTGCGTAGCGCCCGGCTTTATCGCCACCGAAATGGTCTCCGCGATTCCCGAGGCGGCGCTAGCAAAGGTCGTCGAAAAGATTCCGCAGCGCCGGCTTGGGAAACCCAGTGAAGTCGCGCGCGTCGTGCGCTTCCTCTTGGAAGACGAGTCGTCGTACATTACCGGAGCGGTCTACGATGTCAACGGCGGCTTGGACATGTAGCCGATGCCATTCATGTATTGCGATCCGCCTGCGACGATCGCGCACATCCGTCCGGCCGCAGATCAGACTCACGCCGGGAGCGGCACGGTAACGCTTGCCGGCGGCGCTTCCTTCGAAATCACCACGGCCCATCCGGCGAACGATCAGACCGAGTTTCTAGTCAAACTCAAGAAGACCGATCATATTCAAGTTTGCTACGCGCCGTCACAGCGCTGGGCCGATGCGGGGCCGACGGCGCGCATGGCAATCGCCGGCGACCTCGAGAGCAAAGCCTACATTTACGTGCTGGCATACCCGAAGCCGTGAACACGGCGAGAGCGTGGCACTGGTAGGTAGAAGGTAAACCAGGCGAGAGTTGGGTAAATCTAGCGCGTGGATAGTTTATCTCTCAGTGGACGCGTCGGGATTGTGACCGGCGGAGCGCGCGGCATCGGCGGCGCGATTAGCACGCTTCTTGCGCAGGACGGCGCAACTGTGGCCGTGCTTGGCTTGCCGGAGGACCGCGAACGCACGCATAGCCTGGCAGCGCTGCTCAATGGAGCGGCCTCGCGGATTCATTTTTATCAAAGCGACGTTGGTATCTACGACCAATGTCGCGAGACGGTCGACGCCGTGCTCAAGGAGCACGGGCGGATCGATTTTTTGGTCAACAACGCGGGGATCACCCGCGATCACACCGTCCGCAAGATGACGGTAGAAGAATGGGAAGCGGTCCTGCAAGTCAATCTTTCGGGGCCTTTTTTTATGACCAAAGCGGTGCTCGACACCATGGTCGAGCGGGGCTTCGGACGCATCGTCAACGTGAGTTCGGTGGTGGGTGAAGCCGGGAACTTCGGGCAGGCAAACTATGCCGCCGCCAAGGCAGGCCTGATCGGCCTCACCAAGACCGTCGCGCTCGAGGTCGCCAAGCGAGGCATTACCGTCAACGCCGTCGCGCCGGGATTCATCGACACCGACATGACTAAGGCGATGCCTGAGGCGGCGATCGAGACGGCGATCGCCCAAACGCCGGTTCGTTCGCTGGGGCAACCCGAGGAGGTGGCGCGACTCGTGCGCTTCCTGCTCGACGAGAAGGCGGGATACATAACGGGCGCGGTCTACAACATCAACGGCGGCTGGTACATGTGATGTCCGTTGAGGAAAAGATGCCGCCTGAAGAGTTGAAGTACGGCATCGACATCACCGGGCTCGACCCGGCGTCGTTGACCGACGCGCTTCGCGCCGTCATCGCCGACGTGATGACGGATCCGATACGGATGAGCACCTGGCTCACCGGCCTTGCGCTGGCCGAACAGAACGTTGGCCTCAACATGCTGCGCCGCCTCAGCGGCGAAGCGCCCAGCTCGCCATTCCCCGGCGACAAGCGTTTTGCCGACGCCGAATGGAGCAGCAACCCGATCCTGGCCGGCGTCGTAGAAGACTATCGCGCGCGCACCGACGCGGCGTTGCAGCTCGTCGCCTCGGCGCGCTTACCCGAAGCGACGCGCAACAAGGCGCGCTTTGCGATGCAGCTGATGTGCGACGCCTTCGCTCCGAGCAACATTCCATGGCTCAATCCGGGCGTCGTCAAAGAGGCGACCGAGACCCAAGGGCTCAGCCTGGTGCGAGGGCTGCAAAACTTTTTGGACGACGTCGCCAACAACGGCGGTTATCCGCGGCAAGTCGATCGCTCGGGCTTCGAGCTGGGCGTCAATATCGCTGCGACGCCGGGGCGCGTCGTGATGCGCAACGAGCTGATGGAGCTGATCGCCTACGAGCCGCAAACGCCGCAGGTCCATGCGATTCCGTTGTTGTGCAGCCCGCCGTGGATCAACAAATACTACATCATGGACTTGGCCCCAGGACGCTCGTTCGTCGAATGGGCGGTGCAGCACGGGCACCAGACGTTTATGATTTCGTACCGCAATCCCGACGTGACGCAGTCGCAGCTCACGATGGACGACTACCTACGCGACGGGATCCTCGCTGCGCTCGATGCTGTTGCGGAGATTACCGGCGCGCCGCAAGTCAATCTGGCCGGACTCTGCCTGGGCGGAACGATGGCGCTGATCGCGCTGGCCTATCTTGCGAAGCACGGCCAAGGCAATCGCGTTGCCTCGGCGTCGGTCACCAACACGCTGATCGACTTCGGCATGCCGGGCGATCTTGGCATTTTCACCGATGAGGATACGATCTCGCGGCTCGAAAAGCGCATGAACGAACGCGGCTATCTCGAGTCGGCCGAGATGGCGCGAACCTTCGATTGGATGCGCTCGAGCGATTTAATTTGGAGCTACGTCGTCAACAACTGGTTCAAAGGCAAACAGCCGCCGGCGTTCGACATTCTCGCCTGGAACAGCGACTCGACGCGGATGCCGGTCGCGATGCACTCCCAGTACCTGCGGACGTGCTACCTGCACAACGCGATCGTGAAGCCGGATGCCTTCGTGATCGACGACACCCCGATCGATCTCGGCAAGATCGAGACGCCGCTCTACGTGCTCGGCGCCGAAACCGATCACATCGCGCCCTGGCGCGCGACCTACCTGACGACCCAATACGTCGGCGGCGAGTCGAAATACGTGCTGACCAACTCAGGGCATATCGCCGGAATCGTCAATCCCCCCGGCGGCAAGAAGACCTGGCACTATACCAAGCCGCACGCGACTCGGGGAGAGAGCGCCGACGCGTGGCTCGAGAGCGCGGATCGCCATCAGGGCTCCTGGTGGGAAGATTGGGCCGCTTGGGCCGAAGGTCGCGGAGGACCACTTCGGGCACCGTACGATTTGCCGGCGGGCGAGCCGGCGCCGGGACGCTACGTGCGTCCCTTCGACTCCGCTCAGGATGACAAGGCAAAGAAAGTAGAGGCACGATCGTGAGTGACGACGAGGAGAGGACTCCGGCCAGCGGCGCCTGGCGCAGCCTCGGGGATTTCATCCGCTCCCAGCGGGAACTGGCCAACCTTTCGATGCGTCAGCTGGCCGAGATCGCCAAGATTTCGAACCCCTACCTCAGTCAGGTGGAGCGCGGCCTCTATAAACCCTCGGCGGACGTGCTCAAGAGCATCGCCAATGCGCTGCACCTCTCGGCGGAGACCATGTACTCGCAGGCCGGCCTGCTGGACAATACAGGCACGCGCGACGAGAGCCACCATGGGGTCGAACATGCGATAAAAGTCGACCCTCGCCTGAGCACGGACCAGAAGGAGAGCCTGATCCGGATTTACCGGAGTTTTACCGCCGGTAGTTGACAGACGCAGCACGTGCTTGGTATACTTAGCGCATCACAAAAGCGCAACAAGAGGAGATACCGAGCACCATGACCGTCAACGTTACCGAATACATGAACAAGTTTCAGGAAGAGGGCCTCGCGGCCATCAAGCAGACGCAAGACGCCAGCCTCAAGGCGATGAACTCGTTCCACGAGTTCACCAAGGAGTTCAGCGAAAATCCGGGCCAGCTGCCCGAGTTCAAGAACGTCCCCACGCCGACGCAACTCGTCGAGCTGTCCTTCGGATTCGCGAGCCAGCTTCTCGAAATGCGCAAGGCTTACACGCTGAAGATCGCCGAGATGATCAGCGATACGCAGAAGCAGGCTGAGGCGCACTTCAAGACTGCGACCGAAAGCTCCACGGCGCAGCGCATCAACGGGAACATGAATGTGAACCCGAACCCGGTCCCGAGCAAGCCGGTCGTTAAGTAGCCCTTTCTGGGGGTCTCGGGAAGACCGCTCGGCAGATCGCCGAGCGGTCTTTCTTTTTACGCGTTGAACGCGCCATCGATGAATCGCGCATCGACGATCACCATCGGAAACGATCTCACGGTTCGCCGCCTCGGATTCGGCGGAATGCGGCTCTGCGGCCCGGGCATTTGGGGATGGCCGGCCGATCGGGAGAATGCGTTGCGCGTGTTGCGACGCGCGCTCGAGCTTGGCGTGAACTTTATCGACACGGCCGACTCGTATGGCCCGCACGTCAACGAAGAGCAGATCGCGCAGGCGCTGCATCCCTATCCAAGCGGGCTCGTTATTGCGACGAAGGGTGGTCTAACGCGCGG
>JABCZE010000200.1 GCA_013289785.1 Vulcanimicrobiota bacterium
GTGCTTCGAACATCTTGCACTGCCTGATTTACTCGAGAAGAGGTCGCTGAGCTGGCGTTATTACGGCGTTCATCAGCACGCCGGACTCTGGAACGCTCCCGACGCGATTAAGGGCATTCGCGACAGCCTCGATTTCAAGACCGACGACGTAACGCCGCCGAGCCGAATCCTTACCGACATCGCCCAAGGGCGTCTCGCCAACATCTCGTGGGTGACGCCGACATTAGCCGCGTCGGACCACGCCGGAAACACCGACGGCTCCGGCCCTTCGTGGGTCGCGTCCGTCGTGAATGCCGTCGGCGAGAGCCGGTACTGGAACGACACGGTCGTTTTCGTCGTATGGGACGACTGGGGAGGCTGGTACGACCACGTCCGGCCCCCAATGTATACCTCGTACGAGCTGGGCTTCAGAGTTCCGCTGATCGTCATCTCGCGCTATGCGAAAAAAGGCTTCGTCTCGCGTCGCGTGCACGAGTTCGGCAGCCTCTTGAAGTTCATCGAGACGAACTTCGATTTGGGTTCGCTCGGAGCCACCGACGCGCGCTCCGACGACCTCTCCGATTTCTTCAACTACGATCAGCCGCCGCGTAGGTTCGTGCGGATCAAAGCGCCGTTCCGGGCGGGATATTTCATCAATCAGCCGGAGTCGACGCTCGATCCGGACCCCGACGACAACCTGTAAAAAAAGAAGCCCCCATTTAGCTCAGCTCTTCGTCGTCCTTCGACTCCGCTCAGGATGACAAAGCTGCTGAACTAAATGGAGGCTTCTTTAGAGTTGCCTCTTTACTTAACGGTTACGTTGACGGACTTGGACGCGATGCCGTCCGCAACGACCTGGATCGTGCTGGGCCCACTACCGATGTTCTTCGGCACGTCGAACTGAGTGGTCACGACGAGCGTGCCGGTTTGAACGCCCATCGAGCTATGGTCGTGCGTCCGAGCATAAACCACGTTGCCGCTCTTCGTATTCGTGATCCGAACTAACGGATAGTTTTCCGCGTTCTGGTATTCGTCTCCGAAAGACATCGCCTGCGACATCCCGTTGAACTGCGTTCCCGAAATCTTGTAGGTGGCGCCGCCCTTGATCAACTTCGGAGCGGTTTGGATCGTCGGAGCCCAAGCCGAGTTCGATTTGCCCGACGGCGTGTACAGGTCCACGCTGGAACCAAACATTGCAACTTGACCGGTTGGAAGCAGGATCGGAGCGCCGCCGTTCCTTCCGACTGCGGTCATCGTCGTACCGTTGAAGTCGTACAACTCGCCGCTAACGCCGAAGACTAAGACGTCTCCGTCGGGCAAGAGCACCGAGAACGAGTCGCCGGCGTTGTCGCCGTTCGGAAACTCTGGGCCGGCCGCCCACGTGCCCGTCTTGATGGTGTAGATTGCAGTGTTACCGGTTCCCGAGCCGCTAGGGCCTTGGCCCGAGCCCGTCGCGAAGACCGTTCCGTCGGGTCGCAGCATTGCCGGGCCGATCTCGCCGGGCGGGAGGTAACAGTCTTTCTTCTTCGGTCCGTACTGTAGGCACTGATGGTACGGAGATTGCGAGCGTAAGTCGGCGACGGTCGAACCCGCGCTCTTCCACTCGCCGGTCGTCGGATTGAAGATTTCGGAGTTCGTGGAATCCTTCACGTCCTCGGTCAAAATCGTGCCGTCGGGGAGCAGCGTCCAGCCTTCCTCGGAGTTGAAGTCGGCCTTTCCGTTATTTTTGTATTGGGTCCAGTTGCCCGTCGCGGGATTCCACGTCGCAGTGAACTTCGTGAGCTTCTGCCCGATGGCGAAGAGCCCGTTGGACAATATGCTCGACGGCGAGTCCCCGATGAAAGCCCAACCCTTTGGATGCTCGAACTTCGTCCAAGTATTCTTCACCGGATCGTAGATTGCACCGAGGTTTGTGAGCTGCAGATCGTAGTTACCCGGCGAGTTGTACTCGCCGCCAAGGATCAACAGCCGGCCGTCGGCCAGGACGTCGGAGGCAAAAGCGCTGGGCGAGTAGCCGGTGGGCAATGTTGCTTCCTGCGTCCAGGTTCCGTCGGAATAGTCGCCCGTGGCGTCGGGGACGTACCTGTACCAGTTGCTTGAGTTGCTACTGCCTTGCGCCAAAATCGACCCGTCGGTCATTAGCCACGCCATCTGCATATAGTCCGGCGGTTGACTTGTTCCGCGCTTGAACGAGCCGGCTGCGGCATGCCGAGCGGCGGCGGCAGCGCCGCCCGGAAGAAGGGAGTGACTCCCGGAGCATCCTGCCGGGCCTGCGGCCGCCATGGCCGCCAATGCGAAAAGAACGAACCTGTTTCGAAAGAGAAGCACGCTGGGAACCTCCGGTGCGTCAAAAGCTGCGGGTAAGGAGTCTGCTGTTCGAGCCTCGAGTCGGTTTCCCCACCGCGCTGCCGGCCAGGATGCAAGCGGTGGCTCGCCGCGAGCGGACGTCGGCGTGCGGGTGCGCACGGTCGCGACGGATACTATAAGTGCGGCGCATAGATTACGCTTTATAAAGAAGATCCCCGCGGCGAAGCGGCCTACTGCGGCACGATCTTTTAGGATATTTCCGTAACCGCGAACGCGTTGAAAGCGGCCAATGCAAGGCTTTCTTAAAGCTTCGTAATCGCACTTTAAGAATCGCTTGCTAGCATGGTCGCATGGATGTCGCCGGTGAAGAGCAAGCGGAGCAATTGATTGCGCGCTGCCGCCTCACTGAGGCGGCGGCACGCCTTGCCGCTATTCGCTACGACGACGGCGGAGATCCCGAGGGCTCGCGCAAGCGGCTGTGCGCGGGAGTCTATGCGCTCTTTGGTGACGACCGGAATCTGGCGGGAACCGTCGCCCCCGAGTTGCTCGCATCTCGCAGCGCTGCTGCCGTGGCCTCATACTTCGAATCGCTGCCGGGTGAGCCGGCTTCGCACGACTATCTTGCGGCCGCGGTCGTGCTCTCTTGGGCGACCGATGCCGCCGGAACGTACGACCTCTGCCGCAGCGCGCACGATCGCGCGCTCGTTGAGAAACGCTTTCACTTCGCGGTCGGCGCGCGCGAACGGCTGGCACATCACGCCATCCTTTTCGGCGACGTCGAGATCGCGCAAAACGCGCTCGACGAAGCCCTTGGGCTGGCGCTGATTCACCGTCTCTCCGAATGGTTTTCGCGTAGTGCGGCGGCGGCCGCGCGTTTGGCCCTGGATGCGGGCGACTCCGAGCGTGCGGCGCAGTTGCTGGCGCGCGCGCGGATGCACGCTCGCAGCCCCGAAGCGATTGCCCTGCTGGCGCCGGTGGGCGCGGCATTGGCGATCGCCGCCGGCGACGACGAGGCCGCTGCGGAATGGACCTCTCCGGAGATCCTCGCGACGGCACTGGGTTCCGACGATATGGAAAGCGCGGTCGCGGCGACCGTCGCACTCCTCTCGACGCGCGCATTCGAGCCCGGCTCTTCCGTAGCAACGGCGCTGCGGAGGGCCTTGCTGCGGTCCAGCGGAGCAACCTATGCGGTCGACCTCTTTTCGCTGGCGGCGCGGCACGGGGAGATCGAAGAGGCTCGTCTTGGCGCAGACGCACTTAGCGCTTTGGTCGCTCCCGGTCGCAAGTACTGCAAAGCCCACGCGCTCCTCGCACGAGCGCACTTACTCTTTCGGGGCGGCGAGCGCGCCGCTTGGATCGACCATGCCGGCGACGCGGCCCGCGCGTTTAACGCGATGGGGATGCGGCGCTGGATGAATGAAGCGATGCTGCTCCTCGTCCGGCAAGAGAACGAGACCTTCCCCCGGCGCCGCGGGCGTCCCATGGGGTCGGCCTTGACGGGGCGCGAGCAGCAGGTTGCCCATCTGATTCGGCGCGGGGCGCGCAATCGCGAGGTGGCCGCGGCTTTGCAAATCAGCGAGCATACCGTCGAACGGCACGTCAGCTCGATCTTGGGGCGCCTCGGCCTGCGTTCGAGGTGGCAAATTGCGGACCCCAAGAACGCGTCGGAACATTAACCTTTGCTCAAGTTGCCTTAACTATCCCCGCGACTTCCAGGATGCACGGCCGGCGTACCATCCCCTAGCATCGGGTTGTACGAAGTCGGCGCGAGTGCCGACTCCTCCGTTGCTATTGGGAGTACAGTTTGTTCGACGGCCTCCGCTGCATAAAAAAGCGCGTCTTGTTCCTCGGCTTTTTTTGCTTTGCGGCCTCGAGCGCGGGTGCGCTGGCCGAGACCGCGGGGATCATATCGGGTCGTGTCACCGACGACAAGACGCACGTCGCGGTTGCCGGCGTCGCGGTGGTTGCG
>JABCZE010000201.1 GCA_013289785.1 Vulcanimicrobiota bacterium
ACGACGATCTGCACCGGGTGGCTCGTGCGATATCCCAACGCCGAGCGAGGCGGATATGCCGTTCCCGCCGGACCCGACTCCACGATTGTGCGCAGCAGCGCGCCGGGTGGCCCGGCAAACGGTACGCAGATCAAAATCGGTGGCGGCGGTGGCGGGGACGCGCCGCTCAGCCCGTTTGACGCCGGCATCGCGCCGATCGTCGACGGAATGGTTTCACAGCCGTGTAACGGACGGCTTTTGGTACCCTACGCACAGTCGCCCGCCTCGTCGCCGTGACGCAGCGTCTTTCCCGCTTGCGTTCCGACGTAAGTCGCACTAAAATTTGAATGTGCCGGAATGGCCGGCACGGTTAGTCAACACCAAGGAGGGCGGTTGGAACCGCAAAATCCCCCGGGCCATCGAGCCCGCGAACTGCGCGCCAAGTAACAGGGCGCCTCTAGCGCGCCCACGGCGGCCGGACGATTTTCCGGCGGCGCGCCAGTCGCAAGATTGGACAAAAGAGCGAGGGGCCGTGCCCACGTGGGGTTGCGGCCCGTCGTCCTTTTCGTTATCCTATGATGTGGATTTCATAAGGAGCGTGGGTTTTGTCCCGCGCTTCACTGCTTCAGAGAGCAACCTTCGACAACTATGAAAGGTGATATTGCAGCGGCCTTCGAGCGGGAGTTGGACGCCGTCGTGCACGACAAAGCCTTTGTGGGGCTGGAGATCGTGCAGCACCGGGCACGATTGGTTCGGGGTGCCACCGAGTTGCGCGTGACGATCGACGCAGCGGGTGGGGCCGATCTCGCGCTCTGCGAGCGGGTGGCTGGACGCCTTAATTCGAGTCTGGGCGGGGTAAGCGCGGACTACAGCCTGGAGGTTGAATCGGCCGGTCTCGACCGCCCGCTGGTTCGGCCGAAGGACTATCAACGATTCGCGGGCGAGCGCGTGCGGATCGTTACGTCGCTGACCGTCAACGGGAGCAAGACGCATCGCGGCGTCCTGCGCGGTTTGCGAGGCGAAACGGCCGTTCTGGAGACCGAACGGGGCGAGCTCTTGCTGCCGATGGCCGCGATCAGGTCGGCAAACTTGGAATACGACGTGCGCCTGGATTTACAGCGCGACAAACAACAACGGAAACAACTGCATGGCAACGATAGAACACACGGGATCTGAAGACAAACTCATCGACGTTCTGCACTTCATTGCGCGCGAGCGTAACATTTCGTTTGAAATGTTGCTCGAAGCGCTCGAAGCGGCGTTACTGACGGCATACAAGCGTCACTTCGGAAGCGAGTCCAACGCGATCGTGCTGGTGGACCGCCAGAGCGGGGCTTACCGGGTGTTTCACCGCCGCAACGTCGTCGAAGAAGTTACCGATCCCAAACTCGAGATCTCCCTCAAAGAGGCCGGTAACCCGTATCAGGCCGGCGACTTCTACGATGAAGAGGTCACGCCGAAAGACTTCGGCCGAATCGCCGCGCAGACCGCCAAGCAAGTCATCGTTCAGCGCATTCGTGAAGCCGAACGCGACACCGTCTACAACAAATACGTTCGCAAGCTCAACGATCTGGTCACCGGCACCGTACAGCGATACGAGCAACGCAACATGTACGTCGCGCTCGAAGGCCGGGACGAGGCCGTAATGTACCTCGACGAACAGGTGCCCGGCGAAGCCTATCGCATCAACGATTTCATTCGAGCCTACGTGCTCGACGTCAAGAAGTCTCCGAAGGGACCGCAAGTGATCCTTTCGCGCGCGGCCGAAGGCCTCGTGCAGCGCCTTTTGGAGCTCGAAGTTCCGGAGATCGCCGATGGAACGGTCGAAATTATGGCGATCGCTCGCGATCCCGGCGGACGCTCGAAGGTCGCGGTGCGAAGCAACCGGCCCGAAGTCGATCCCATCGGGGCGTGTTTGGGACCCAAGTCGAGTCGAATCGCCAACGTCACCGATAACTTGCGGGGCGAAAAGGTCGACATCATTCGCTACGATCCGCTTCCGGCGACCTTCATCATGAACGCCCTCGCCCCAGCGAAGGTCATCGCCGTCGAGCTCTTCGAGGAAGACGCCGTCGCAATGGTCATCGTTCCGGACTACCAACTCTCCTTAGCGATCGGCCGGGACGGACAGAACGTGCGACTCGCAGCGAGATTGACCGGCTGGCGACTGGACATTGCCAGCGAAAGCGAATCGGGTCAGGCGCGCGAGCGGTATCTCGTCGAGCGGGAGCAAGCAGCCGCGGAACCGCCGGCCGCCGAGCCGGAGGAGGCCAGCGCAGAGCAGCCGCCGCCGGAAGGAATTGACGCCGAGCTGATCCGCAAGCTCGAAGAGTTTCGGCGCGAACGCCTCGGAAGCGACGATAGCTAATCCCGTCCGCACGTGCGTCGGCTGCCGCCGAAGGTTCCCGCAACGCGAACTCGACCGTTTCGTGCGCTCGGCAACGGGGTGGCGCGCGGACGGGAGCGGGCCTCGTAGCAAGCAACCCGGGCGGGGTGCCTACCTCTGCTCGCCGCAGTGCGTCGAGCGTGCCGCGAAAAACAGGCGGTATCCGGGGCTTGGCGCGGCGGCGGTCGAATGTGGTTTAATAAGGAACTCGTGCAAGTAAATGGATTCGATGATGCCGCGTAACGACCACGCCCTCCGATGAGGGCTAACCTTTGATTACCTAGCGGAGCCGAGCCGTCGGTTGGGGCTCCGCGCACTCCAACTGATGGGACTCGAGCGCCTTGCGCTCGAGAGTGAACTTGGCCGGAAAAGTACGGATTTTCGAGCTCGCAAAAGAAGTCGGGCTTACCTCAAAAGAACTCACGGCGCTTTTCAACGAACGATTGGGAGGCGTCTTCGAGGCAAAGAACCAGTTGAGCGTCGTGCCGGACCAGATCGCCGATCTGGTGCGCGCCGTTTTGCTCAAGCCTGGTGCAACGACGCCTGCCAAACCCAAGGCGAGCGCGCCGAGCGCTGCTGCTCCCGCGCCGGCCAAGGCGCCGGCCGCCAAACCGCCAAAGGCACCGGCTGCGCCCGCGCCGGCCGCAGCTTCGGCATTGCCGGCAGCGGCCGCGCCGCCTGTCGCGCGATTGAAGCCGGTCACGACGCGGACTGTCGCTCGGCCTGTGGAAGCCCCCACGCCGGCCGCTCCGGCAGCCCTGGAGCATCCAGCGACTCCGATTGAGCCGCCACCGCCTCCCGCTCGCGCCCCCGCACCCGTCGTTCGGCCGCCGGAGCCGATCTTTCAACTTCGTCCGGTACCGGCAGGGCAGCCATCGGTTGCAAAAAGGCAGACCCCGGCGGCAGCGCCGGGAGCGTCGGCCTCGGCGTCGCCGGGACCGCGAACCGGCCTTCCAGGGCGTCCTGGCGTAGCGCCGCGTCCAGGCGAAGTCATGCCCGGCCAGGGCGGCAAAGGGACGAGCGCTCCAGCGCGCGGCCCAGTCGCTCCGCGGCCCCTTCCTCCACCACGCCGCCCGGCCGGGAACGGCCCGTTCCGGCCGATCACGCCCGGGATGCGTCCCGCACCGGGCCGCCCAGGAGCCGGACCCTCTACGGAAGCGCCGACGCCTTCGAGCGGCGCGCGGCCGGGAGACCGTGCGCGCAGCCATGAGGAGAAGGCCACCGCCAAAAAGGACCGCGAGAAGGAGCTTCTGCTCGAGAAAGAGCGTCAGCGCAAGAAGAAGGGCGAGTCCGCCCCAGCGCCCGCGCGCACGCTCGAGACCATCGAAATCCCCGATTTGCTCACCGTGCAAGAGCTGGCGACGTCGATGATCGTCCCGGCACGCGACGTCATTACCGAACTGATCAAGATCGGAACGATGGCGACGATCAACCAAAATATCTCGAGCGACGTCGCCATTCAAATCGCCAAGCGCTTTGGCTACAACGCCGTCGTCAAAGAGGCCGGCGAAGAAGTCACGGTCGAGCAAGAAGAGGACAAGCCCGAGATGATGACGCCGCGTCCGCCCGTCGTCACGGTGCTCGGCCACGTCGACCACGGCAAGACGTCGCTGCTCGACAAGATTCGCCAGGCGAATGTGGCGGCCGGCGAAGCGGGCGGCATCACGCAGAAGATCGGTGCGTACACCGTCGAGCGCAACGATCGCAAGATTACTTTCGTCGACACGCCCGGTCACGAAGCCTTTACCGCGATGCGCGCGCGAGGCGCCAAGGTAACCGACGTTGCGATTCTCGTCGTCGCCGCGGACGACGGCGTAATGCCGCAGACCAGAGAAGCGATCGCGCACGTGAAGGCGGCGCGCGTTCCGATCG
>JABCZE010000202.1 GCA_013289785.1 Vulcanimicrobiota bacterium
CGATCGAGGCCTTCGTGTCGCCGCGCCGTCTGCCGGTTTCGCTGCGGATCGCGATCGGTCTGTTCACCGCACTCGTGCTCGTGCTGTATTTTGCCGGCGCGGGACGGCGTGACGACGGCGTTACAACAGACCGCGCCGCTTAACGCGCAGATACTCGTCGATCAAGCTCGTCGTGAGCGCCTTGGCCGGCACGTCGATTACGATGGCGCCGGTACGCTCGAGCATCGCTTTGGCGACGCGGCGTTCGTTCGCCAAGTCGAGCGCGACGTTCGCGCGATAGGCCTGCGCGGCGTTATGCGGCTCTTGGCTTAACGCCGCGCTCACCGCGGCGTCGTTCATGAAGACGCAGATAAGCAAATGGTGTGCTGCCAACGACGCCACTTCGGCCATCATCGCAGCCTGCCCGAGCGGATCGATCACGTCGGTGAGAAAGACGATCAGCGAACGTTTGTGCAGGTGATGGCGAAGGTAGGTGAAGGCCGCAGTGTAGTTTGCTTCCTCGAACCGCGGCTCGAGGTCGTAGAGCGTGTCGGCGAGGCCGGCGACCGACGATCGGGTCGAGCGCGGCGCTCGAGCGGCGAGGATCTCGTGTGCGAATGCGACGAGACCCACGCGGTCGTTGGCGAGTCCGGCGATCTTTACCAGCGAGAGCGCTGCGGTGACGGCATAGTCCAGCTTGCGACCACTGCCGAGCCGCGGCGTCATCAACCGGCCGCAATCGAGCAGCAGCAGCACGTTCTGGCTGCGCTCGACTTCGTGCTGCGCAACCATCAGTTTCCCGCGCCGCGCGGTCGCTTTCCAATCGATCGCGCGAAAGGCGTCACCCTCGCTCCATTCGCGCAGTGACTCAAACTCGGTCCCGCTGCCGCGCAACTTCATGCGGCGCAGTCCCGCCTCGATGACGCGATTGCGCACGTGCAGCCGGCCATATCGCTCCACAGCCGCCAGGTCGGGATAGACCCGGATCGGTTGCGGCGCGTCGGTACGGCGCCGGCGCCGCACCAAGCCAAGTGCGTTTTCGTACCAGAAGTAGAGGCTCTGAAGCTCGCCGGCGCCGCGCGCGATCGGTGTCACCGCGCGAACCAACGTTACGCGGCTCTGCGCAGGAACTTCACCGATGCACTCGTCGACGTCGAAACGCAACGCCGGCACGGGAGTTTCGACGATCCCGACGCGCGCGGTGCGTTTCGACCGGTTTTCAATCGTGTAAGAAAGCTCGGCTCGGACGCCGAGCGCAAAGTGGGCCGGGGGTAGCCGCTCGATGCGCAACGCCGATGCCGGCGGTCCGAGCAAGGCGTCGGCGAGCGTCGCGACGGCCAATGCGGCGCTCAGGAACGCGGCCAGCCATACGAAGAGTGCGACGCCCGGCGAACATGCAAGAAGCAACGCGATCGCGGCGAGAGTCCAGAGAAAGCGCGGCGTGACCCACGCCGGTAGCCAGAGTTTAGGCACGCGGAACCGCAACGGCGGCGAGGATTTCCCGCAGCACGTCGCCCGCGGAGACGCCTTCGATCTCGGCATCGGGCGCGACGATGAGGCGATGCGGAATCACGAACTCGGCAACGTCCTTTACGTCGTCGGGTGTCGCGAAATCGCGGCCTTGGATCGCCGCTTCGGCTTGCGCCGCCGTCAGAAGCGCGATGCCGGCGCGCGGCGACGCGCCTAGCGTCAGTCGCGGGTGCGCTCGCGTCGCCACCACGATGCGGTAGGCATAGTCACGCACGGCGTCGGAGAGATGGACGCGCCGAACCGCCGCTTGCGCTTCGAGCACTTCCGCGGCGTCGGTCACCGGCAGAATGCTCGACGACTCCAACGCCCGAGCGTCGAAGCCGGCCGCTGCGCGCGCAAACAGCTCCAGCTCCTCGCGCTCCAGCGGATACGTGGTCTCGACTTTGATCGTGAACCGGTCGAGCTGCGCCTCGGGGAGCGGATAGGTTCCTTCGTACTCGATCGGGTTTTGCGTCGCGCAGAGCAAGAATGGCTGCGGCAGCGGATACGAGACGCCGTCGATGGTGATGCGCGCCTCTTCCATCGCTTCGAGTAACGCCGACTGCGTTTTGGGCGGCGTGCGGTTCACCTCGTCGGCCAACACGACGTTGGCAAAGATTGGCCCGGTGCGGGTGGAAAACTCCGCCGTCTGCGGATTGAAGATGGTCGTACCGACGACGTCTGAGGGCATCAAATCCGGCGTGAATGCGATACGCCGAAAGGTTAAGCCCAGAAGCACGCTGAGCGCACGGACCGCCAGCGTCTTGCCGGTGCCGGGTACGCCTTCGATCAGCACGTGGCCGCGCGCCAACAGCGCGATGCTGAGGCCGCGCGTCAAGCGATCCGAGCCAACCATGATCCGCTCCATTCCGGACGCGAGCCGGGCGGCAACTTCCTGCACCGAGGTATTCACGCGTGCTCCTTTCGTCTTTGAAAATCGATCGCCGCGCGCCGCACTACTTCGTCGTCGGATGCGCGGCGACGCGAGCGGCGCATCAATTCGGCCATCGCCGCGATGTACACAGACGAGTCGCGCTCGTCGGGCGCCTCGGGAAGATATGGCGGTGCAAACGGAACGTTGGCTCCAATCAAAGCCAGGCCCACGATGGCAACGACGAGCCAAACCGCCGCGTGAACCGGCCGCGGCAGTGCGGCCCACATCGTTTGGCGATCGTCATAGCCGTGGACGTACTCGTCGAACGCCGCCGTGCCATGGTTTGCGATCGCGTTGTAGATGAAGCGCAGGTTATCGGCGTTACGAACCTCCGCATTGCCAAAGAGGGCAGGCGCGGTAATGGCAACGACATCCCCCCGTCCGTAGCGATACGAAATCGCGACCATCCCTCGATTGTTGGCCAGTAACGGAATGCCGCGCGGCTCGCTGAACGGAAAGACCGAGTCGATCGTTCCGCTTGCGCGAGCGGCGCTCGCGGTGTACGCGTTTGAGACCAGCGCGATCGCATCGCCGCCGCCGGAGGCTTGGCGCGTCGTGCCGGCGTTCGGCGTTACGTCCTGCGTCCCCGCGAACTCGGCGTCAATCGCGACGAGACGCCCTCCCGCGGCAACGAAATGCCGCAGGAATGCTGCATCGCGCCCGTCGAGCGGCTTGGCAGAGGGATCGTGTTCGTATCCGGTCACGATCAGCGTCTGCACGGCAGGATCGAGGGTGCCGAGTTGTCTCTCGAAGCGCTGCACCGGAACGCCGGCCGCGCGGAGCACCTCGTAGAGCGCACGATATCCGTTCGGCCCCGCGTCGTAGGTCGAATAAACCGAAGGGCGCCGTTGGCGCTCCAACGAGCTGCGCTCCAAACTCAGGAGCACGAGCAGCAGCGTACACGTCCCCAAAAGGAGGAGGTCGAGACGGAGTCTTACGGCTGCGCTCCCTCTTGGAGCAGCGTGGCGAATGCATCGCGGGCGCGGTGCCACTGCGGCTCGTCGACCGCGCGCTCCGCGTAGGCCTCTTGAACGAACGGTGCGGCAACGGCATCGAATGGAGCGACGAGCCGGACATTGCGTGCACGCAACTCGCGCCGCAAATCTCCGACCGTCGCACTGGCGCTTCCGTGCACGGCGCCCTGCCGATCGAGCAGCGCAACCGTCGCCGCAAAGAGCAAGAGCGCCGCGGTGCGATAGTCGCCGCGGCCGGCCGCGTTGCAGGCCTGCTTGTAGAGCGTGCGCGGTGCCGGCGGTTCTTGCAGCGGTGCAGCCCGAGGACCGGACGCCGAGCGTTCGAGCTGCAGGTTTCTCAACAAGCGCACCACGACGAAAATCAGCAGGACGCCGACGACCACGAGCAGCACGTCGCCGAGGCTCGCGGCTCCCTGCGGACCGACTTTGACGCGCGCAAACAGGGCATCCCAAAACGCCTGCCAGCGCTTATAAACCCAGTGCCAGGCTTGCAACCACCACGGTTGCGCAGCTGGGGCGACGGCAGGTTCGGCGATCTGATACCGGCCCTTGATCGCGAACTCGCGTTGCGCCAGCGCTCGAAGATCGGGTGGAGAGACGGCGGGAGCCGGGGCCGGTGCAAGCCGCGCGACGACGTGAGCGTGATTGGCCCGCAACCAGCGCCCGATCAGCGCCTCCTTGGAAGGCGCCAGCGCGACCGCAGCCGCAAGCGCGACGATCATGCGACGTTCGGGGCGGAGAGACGTTCGAGGCTGGCTTCGAGATCGAAGCCTTCGCGCCGAATTCGCACGTCGAAATAGTAGACGGCTAAAAGCACGACGGCAAACGGGGTAATGACG
>JABCZE010000203.1 GCA_013289785.1 Vulcanimicrobiota bacterium
CGCCTCAACGGCAACGTCGCGCGGCTGACGTGGTCGCCCGGCGGCAAAGCGGTGGCTTTTCTTTATATTGCCGCGGCGCATCGCAAGGCCGGTGCGCTGGCCCCGGGTGCGCGCGACGTTGGCGTCATCGGCTCGGTCGTCGACGAGCAGCGGCTCGTTACGGTTGACGTAGCGACCGGCGCGCTTCGCAATCTGACGCCCGCCGACTCGTACGTCTACGAGTACGGCTGGTCTCCCGACGGCGGCGCGATTGCCGTCACCTACGCAAAAGGAAACGGGGACAACAACTGGTGGGTCGCGCGGCTGGCGCGCGTCGAGGTCGCGAGCGGTACGATGCGCGACCTTTTCGCGCCCGCTTTTCAGCTGAACGACCCGCAGTGGTCTCCCGACGGAAGCCGCATCGCGGTGATCGGCGGCATCATGAGCGACTTCGGATCGACCGGCGGCGACCTGTATTTGGTCGATGCCGGCACCGGTGAAGCGCACAACGCTACGCCCGGCGCCCCGTTCTCGGTGCAATCCCTGCGCTGGAATGATGCATCGAGCCTCGATCTGGTCGCGCACGTCCCCGGCGCGATGCACTTGCTACGGCTCGATATCTCGAGCGGCCAGGTGACGACGCTGATCGGACGCGATCAGTCGATCTGGAGCTGGTCGAGCATTCGCGGCGGCTCGACGATCGCGCTCGTCCGTTCGACGTTCGACGATCCGCCCGAAATCTTGGCCGGTCCGCCGGCGGCGCTGCACCAGGTTTCCAACCGCAACGCGCACGCAGTTCGCTTCTACGGCAAGGCCGTCTCGCTACGCTGGACAAGCGGTGGTTTTTCGGTTCAGGGCTGGCTTGTCTATCCGCTCGACTACGATCCGGGCCGGACGTATCCGATGGTGACGATGATCCACGGCGGCCCATCCGCGCAGGCGGTTCCCACGTTTGCCAATCGCGACGTCAGCGCACTCTGCTCGCAAGGCTACTTCGTCTTCATGCCCAACCCGCGCGGAAGCTTCGGTCAGGGTGAAGCGTTCACGCGCGCCAACATCAAGGATTTCGGTTATGGCGACTGGCGCGACGATCTCTCGGGCGTCGACGCGGCCGTAAAAGCGGCGCCGATCGATCCCAACCGTCTGGGACTCATGGGCTGGAGTTACGGCGGCTATATGGCGATGTGGGCCGAGACGCAGACGACGCGGTTTAAGGCGATCGTCGGCGGCGCCGGCATCGTCAACTGGCAGTCCTACTACGGTCAGAACAAGATCGACCAGTGGATGATTCCGTTCTTCGGCGCGTCGGTCTATCAAGATCCCGCGGTCTATGCGAAAAGCTCGCCGATCACGTTCGTCGAGCAGTCGAAAACGCCGGTGCTCATTCTCCAAGGCGAGTTGGACGAAGAGGTGCCCGCGCCGCAGGCGTTCGAGTTTTGGCACGCGATGGAGACGCTGGGCGTGCCAACCAAACTGATCGTCTACGCCGGCGAAGGCCACGGGCCGCAGAAGATCGCCAACCAGATCGATATCTTGCAGCAAACGCTCGAGTGGTTCAACCGCTATCTGCTGCCGACAAACCATTCGTGACCTCGTTGCAACGCGCCACGCGCGCTGCCGGCGCAATCTATGCCGTTGCGCTGGCAGCCTGCGGCGGCGCGGTTCCGTCAGGGCTACCTGTTGCGAGACAAGCCGCGCTTGCGTTGCCGAGCATCGGCCAAAATGTCGTCCGCAATTCCGATTTTGAGGAAGGGCTGCGGGACTGGAAGCAGTGCGGCACCGTCACCGTTCGCCTTTCAAACGATCACCCTCGCGGCGGTCGCCATTCGGCCTTCGGCGGAACGAAGCACCCGCCCGAGGTCTTCGGGGACGCCGCCATTTGCCAGACCGTCACGGTTCCTTCGCGCGCCGAGCTGGAGTTTTACGTCGATCAACAAACCAACGACGTGCGTAAGTACGCCTGGCAAACCGCGCAGCTCTTGAACCCGAATGGGAAGGTGCTCAAGACGTTCTATCGCGTTGCCGCGTTTAACGGCGATTGGCGCTTCGAAGGACCGTACGACTTGCGCGACTTCGCCGGCCGCCAGGTGACGTTAAAGTTCGACGTGCACGGCAACGGCTACGCGAAGACCTACGTCGACCAGTATCTTGACGACGTCTGGCTCGGGAGCGGCGAAGGACCGACCCCGCTGCCGTCGCCGACTCCCGCGCCGATTCCGGGTCGCACGCCGATCAAGCACATCATTATCGTGCTACAAGAGAATCGTACGTTCGACAACCTTTTCCACGGTTATCCCGGTGCCAACTACGCCAAGGTTGGTTACAACCACAAGGGCAAAGCCGTGCAGTTGTTTGAGCTTCCGTTGATGACGCCGTGGGATCCGTCGCACGAGTACGAGAACTGGGTCGCCGAATATAACGGCGGCAAGATGAACGGCTTTGATTTGGATAAAATCGATTATGGCAGCGGAGCCCCGAAGGACTTCGCCTACGGTTACGCGCGCCGCCAGGACGTGAAGGCCTACTGGGATTTGGCGCGCGAGGGCGTGCTCGGTGACGCAACCTTTGCCGACCATCGCTCGCAGAGCTACGCCGGGCATCTGTATCCGATCGCGGGTGCGTCGGGGCCGATCGACGCTGCCGACCCAGACTGGTATGCCGCGGACAATCCGGAGTACGGCAGCAGCTGCGCCAAGGAGGGCTTCGGCGAAGCCATCGACATCCTCACCGGCGCGACGAACAAGAGCTACAAGAGCTGCTTCGACTTCAAGACGATCGGCGATCTCCTCACCAAACGCGGTGTTTCGTGGCGCTACTATGTGGATTCGTCCGACAAGGAAGGCACGGTCTCCGGCTATGCTTCCATCCTCCACGTGTTTGACGGCAGCCAGTGGGCCAACGTCGTAACGCCCGAGACGACGATTTTTAGCGACGTCGAGAACGGCACGTTACCGGCGGTCTCCTGGGTTATCGGCACCTACGCCAACAGCGATCATCCGGGTCAAAACGTCCCGAGCAGCAACGGCCCGAAGTGGGTTTCCAGCGTATTTAACGCCGTCGGCATGAGCAAGTATTGGAAGGATAGTGCGATCATCCTCACCTACGACGACTGGGGCGGCTGGTACGATCACGTCGAGCCGACGACGTTCGATTACTTCGAACCCGGTTTTCGCATCCCGTTGGTAATCGTTTCGCCCTACGCGCGACGCGGCTATATCTCGCACGAGACCCACTATATCGGCAGCATCCTGCACTTCATCGAGCACACCTACGGTTTGAAGAGCCTCGGAACCAGCGACGCGCGCTCTGACCGGTTCGCCGACTGCCTCGATTTCACGCAAGAACCGCTGCCGTACATTCCGGTGAAAGTTCCCGGCTCGTTCGAAAGCCTGTTCGAAACCAATCTGCCGGTCTATGGTTCACACCCACAAGACCCCGCACAACGTGATTAGCATTGCCGCCCTAAAAGTGGGTAAGACACGAAAATGTACACACCTGCTGGACCTTCTGACCCGGGCGACCCGCACCCGGACTCCCCACCCGATGGCGACGAGCACATCGACGATATAGATAGCGACGGCGACGACGAAGAAGGCTAGCGCGTTCTATCGCTGCGTCGTCTCGCTTGGACTGGTGCTTGCAGTCGCGCTGGCAGCGGGATGCGGGCACCACGTTCCCTATGCGCTATCGAGTGCCGATCAAGCGCGCTTTGGGGCGAGCCTCCTTCGCGTAAATGTGGCCGGCCACGCGCCCATGATTCTCGGCCTCAACGACTGCGTTTTGTACAAAGCGCGGACCGCGCACGAGGACATCGTGGGTTGGGACGTCGTGCTTGCGTCCGACTGGGGGATGCACAGTTATCCGAAATGGATGACGGGCTGCGTCTCGCAACACGTCGCTTATAACGGCAAGTATGTCGTCGCGAGCTTCTGCGCACAGGCGCTCGGCGCCGGCGGCGGCTGTGCGGGCGGCGACGGAACGTATCGCAGCCGCACAGCGAATCCGACGAGTTGGCAAATCCAAGACGGAAGTCACTGGCTCGCATTAGCTAACCAATAGCGTTACTGCGAAATTGTTGCGGTCGCAGTTGCAACCGCCGTTCGCATTCCGGCTGTTCGGAATCTCGTGCCGGTGGTCTTCAGGGAACTATGCGGCTACCGGCACACTCGAGTTCAGCGCTCTGGGGCGGTGCTAACGGTTCGATTGAAGAACTCGCGTGACGGTTAACCTGGTTTTGTCGACCGACCAGCT
>JABCZE010000204.1 GCA_013289785.1 Vulcanimicrobiota bacterium
ACGAGGCGGAGCCCGGAACGTTCAAGGACCACATGCTGCTCGAGGAGACGCCGCATCAAATCATCGAGGGGATGCTCATCGGCGCCTACGCAATCGCGTCACACCATGCATTCATCTATATTCGCGGCGAGTTCCGGCGCGGGTACGAGATATTTTGCGCGGCTTTGGAAGAGGCCAAGCGCGCCGGCTACGTCGGCAAGAACATCTTCGGCAGCGGCTTCGATTTGGAGCTGACCGTCCATCGCGGGGCCGGCGCCTACATCTGCGGCGAAGAGACGGCGCTGCTCAACTCGCTGGAGGGCAAACGGGGAGAGCCTCGCCTCAAGCCGCCGTTTCCGGCCGTCGAAGGTTTGTACGGCATGCCCACCGTTGTCAACAACGTCGAGACCCTCGCCTATCTCGTTCCGATTCTCGAGCGCGGCGCGGAGTGGTTTTCTGCAGTCGGTACGGAGCGAAGTAAGGGTTATAAGGTCGTTTCGGTCTCCGGCCACGTTCGCAATCCGGGCAACTACGAGATTGCGTTGGGAACGACGATCCGCGAGCTCATCGAAATCGCCGGCGGTCTGCGGCCGGGGCGAACGCTCATGGCCGTTCAGCCCGGCGGCGGTTCGTCGGCCTGCATTTTTGAAGAGCATTTGGATTGGTCGTACGACTACGAAAGTTTGGCCAAAGCCGGCTCGATGTTGGGCTCCGGCGCGATGGTCGTCTTCGACGACACGACCGATTTCGTGAAGGCGGCCTACAATCTCGCGCGTTTCTTCGCGCACGAGTCGTGCGGTCAGTGCACGCCCTGCCGCGAGGGCGGCACCTGGATTACGCGCGTGCTGGATCGCCTCGTCGACCACCGCGGGATTCCGGGCGACTTCGAGATGCTCGCGCGGGTTTCAAGCGGCATCACCGGCTTGAATCTTTGTCCGCTTGGCGACTCGATCGAACCGTTCTTGAAATCGGTGATGGTCCGGTTTCCGGATCAGTTCAAGTCGCGCATCGTCGCGCCGCAAGCGGTGGCGGTGCCGGCGTGAGCACGACGGCCGCACCGCAGACCGAGCTCGTCAGCTTGACGATCGACGGCGTGCCGTTGAGCGTTCCGAAGGGAACGCTTTTGGTGGAAGCCGCCAAAACCGTCAAGCAAGAGATTCCGGTCTACTGCTACCACACGAAGTTGGGGCCGGCGGGACTCTGTCGCATCTGCTTAGTCGACATCGAAGGGACGCCCAAGCTGCAAATCGCTTGCAACACGGTAGTGACCGACGGCATGGTGGTTCGCACGCGCGGCGATCGCGTCGAAGCGGCTCGCGCGTTGGTGCTGGAACTGTTTCTCGTCAATCACCCGTTGGACTGCCCGATCTGCGACAAAGGCGGCGAATGCGATCTGCAGGATTACGCGATGGCCTATGCGCGCGGCAACTCCGACGTTGCCGATCCGAAGCTCGCCAAGCCGAAGGCCGTCGATCTCGGTCCGACGATCGTTCTTGACGAAGAGCGCTGCATCGTCTGTCAGCGGTGCGTCCGCTTCGACGACATCATCGCACGGGAGAGTCAACTCGTCGTCAAGGACCGCGGAGCACGGGACATTATCGCGACCGCGAGCGGCCTTCCCTATCGCCACAACTTCACGGGAAATGTCACGGAGCTTTGTCCGGTCGGCGCCTTGACGTCGAAAACCTACCGCTTTAAATCGCGTCCCTGGGATTTGGAGCGCACGCAAACGAGCTGCACCCAATGCGCCGTCGGCTGCCGGCAGTATGCCGACGTTCGGTACGGCACGCTCTTGCGGACGATGCTCGTCGAGGAGGATCGCATCTCAGACGGTTGGCTCTGCGACCGCGGCCGGTATAACATCGGCTTCTACGAGTCGCCGGACCGTCTCGCGCAGCCGTTGTTTCGCAAGCACGGAAGTTGGACGCAGATCGGCTGGGACGACGCGCTGCTTCTGTGGTCCAAGGCGATTACCGATGCGATCGCGCAACGCGGCCCCGAAAGCGTCGGCGCCATCGGCGGCGGCCGACTCACCAACGAGGAAGCCTTCGCACTTGCCCACGTTTTTCGCAGCCTCGGCGTACAGAATCTCGATTGGCGCGCGGGACGCCAGCACCAGGCCACGCCCGGTGCCCGCGGCGGTTCGCTCGAAGCGCTCGACCGCGCGCAAGCGATTGTGATTGCCGGGCAGTCGCCCGAGCAGCGCGCTCCCGTGCTATGGTTGCGCATCGCGAAGGCCGCGCGCAACGGCGCGACGGTTGTGTCGGCGCAATCCGCAGCGGAAGCCCGCGGGGCGGTCAAAGACGCAACGCGCGTCGCGCTGGTTTGGGACGGCGTCGATCCGAAGGTGGGAAGCAGTTACGAGCAGGCCTTCGCCGATCTTTCCGAACTGGCAACGTACGTTACGAGCGAGCAGGCCAACGCGCGCGGCGCGGAAGCGATGGGCATGCTGCCGGGCGGCGGTGCCGGGTATTCGCCGGTCGAGCGGGGATTCGACACATCGGAGATGCTCGACGCGGCGCGCAACGGGCGGCTCGGCGTGCTCTCGATCTTCGGGGCGAACCCCGCGCGTAACGCTGCGGACCCCGATGGCGTGAACCGGGCGCTCGATGCGACACCGTTCGTTGTCGTCAGCGAACTCTTCATGACTGAGACCGCGCAGCGCGCGACGCTCGTTCTGCCCGCGGCCGGCGCCTTCGAGAAGAGCGGCACCATCATAAATCTTACCGGCGACCTGCTTCCGGTCAGCGCCTCGCTCAAGGCGCCCGAGTTCGTGCGTTCCGATTTCGAGATGCTTGCGGAGCTTGCCGCGCAGCTCGGCGTGCCGCTCCCGCCGACGCCGGTGCTCGAACGCAGCGTCATTCTCGCGGCCACCAGCGAGCCGCGCGATTTTACCCTCGGCGACGAGCGCTTCGCCTCCCGTGTCACCCTGAGTGCCTCGTCCTTCGACTCCGCTCAGGATGACAAGGATGGCACCCCCATTCTTTCGGGGGGCGGCACGTGGCTGCACGATCCGACGCTCGTCGGGATGAGGGCTTTATAAATGCCGTTGTGGCTTGAGGTCCTGATTAAATCGGTGATTCTGCTCTTCGTCGTCGTGACGTCGTTTGCGTACGCGATGCTGGTCGAACGCAAGGTTTTGGGATGGATGCAGTTACGTCCCGGACCCAATCGCGTCGGCCCGTGGGGCCTCTTGCAGCCTGCCGCCGATGCCGCCAAGCTGATACTTAAGGAAGATCTAACGCCGGAGACCGCCGATCCATTGCTTTATAAGCTGGCGCCCTTCATTTCGCTGCTGACGGCATTTGCAGTCTACGCGATCATTCCGTTCGGCGCATCGGCGTCGGGGCAAACCTGGGCGATCGGCAACGTGAATGCCGGAATTCTTCTGATCCTCGCGATCGGTTCGCTGGGCGTGTACGGAATTTGTTTGGGCGGCTGGGCATCGGGGTCGAAGTATCCGCTGTTGGGAAGCGTGCGTTCGACCGCGCAAATGATCAGCTACGAGCTTGCCATGTCGCTCTCGTTGGTGGGCGTCCTGGTGCTGGCGGGTACGACGTCGCTCGACGGCATCGTCAACGCGCAAGCGCGTTGGTGGTTCGTGCTGCCGCAGTTCGTCGGTTGTGTGATCTACGTGATCACGGCCGTCGCGGAGACGAATCGGGCGCCGTTCGATCTGGTCGAAGCCGAGACGGAGCTGGTCGCCGGCTTCCACACCGAGTACTCGGGGCTGCGCTTCGGCCTGTTCTTCATTGCGGAGTACGTCAACATGCTGACGGTCTCGTGCATCGCGACGCTGCTTTTCTTCGGCGGATGGAACGCGCCGTTGCACCTCACCTTCCTTCCCGGTGTCGGCTGGTTCATCATCAAGGTCGCATGCTTCATGTTCTTTTATATGTGGCTGCGCGCGACGCTGCCGCGGCTTCGGTACGACCGTCTGATGGCCTTCGGCTGGAAGGTTCTGCTACCGGTGGCAACGCTCAATCTCGTCGTCACGGCCGTCGTCGTGGCGTATACAGGTTAGGTAATCCATGGCTTCGCGCAAGAATCTCTACAACCCCGGCGCAATCCTGAAGGGATTATCGATCACCTTTGGCTTCATGTTTCGCAAGCGCCCGACGATCCAGTATCCGTCGCAGAAGAAGCAGCATGCGCCGCGGTTTCACGGTCTCCACGAACTACGCCGCTACGACGGCGGTAAGGAGCGGTGCATCGG
>JABCZE010000205.1 GCA_013289785.1 Vulcanimicrobiota bacterium
ATCGCCGGACATCGCGCTTGGCGTCGACCGTTCGCAGGAGGCGCGCGCCGGCGACGACGACGAGTTCGAGCGGATCGGTGCCGGCGATCAAGGGATGATGTTCGGGTATGCGTGCCGCGATACCGACGAACTGATGCCGCTGCCGATCGTGCTGGCGCACAATCTAACTCGACACCTCGCCGCGGTGCGCAAGAACGGCGACATTCCGTATCTGCGGCCCGACGGTAAGTCGCAGGTGACCGTCGAGTACGAGGACGATCGTCCGGTTCGCGTGGAGGCCGTCGTGCTGTCGACGCAGCACGATCCCGACATCCCGCTCGAAGAGATCCGTCGCGAGATCACCGCGAAAGTGATCGACCACGTCATTCCGGCGGCGATGTACGACGCGCACACGCGCGTCTTCGTCAATCCGACCGGTCGTTTCGTCATCGGCGGTCCCAAGGGCGATGCCGGGCTTACCGGCCGCAAGATCATCGCCGACACCTACGGCGGAATGGCGCGCCATGGCGGCGGTGCGTTTTCGGGTAAGGATCCGACGAAGGTCGACCGCTCCGCTGCCTATGCCGCGCGCTGGGTCGCCAAGAACGTCGTGGCCGCGGGGCTCGCCGATCGTTGCGAGGTGCAAGTTGCTTATGCAATCGGGGTCGCGCACCCGGTCAGCGTCTTCGTCGAGACTTTCGGCACCGGACGAATTCCCGAAGAGCAGATCGCCAAAGCCGTGACCGAGATCTTCGATCTGCGCCCGGCGGCGATCATCCATCACCTGGACTTGCGACGTCCGATCTATAAGCAGACCGCGGCCTACGGACACTTCGGCCGTCCCGACCTCGATCTCCCGTGGGAACGCGTCGATCGCGCTGACGCCCTTCGCGCTGCTACTGCCTTCAATGGAGAACAACTACGTGTACCGCACTTCGCTAATTAAAGCCGCCGCGGTCCTTCTCGCGGCCGCGATCGTTCCAACTGCAGCCGGTGCGACGACGTTGGTTCCGTCGCAAACGTACAAATCGGGCACGAAGATTGCCTGCGTGCTCGACGAGCACCTCGACTCCTCGAAACTCGCCTATGGCGACAAGTTCAAGCTGCGGATAGTCGACCCGAACTTTCCCGCGCTGCAGGGATCGCACATCGTCGGCTACATCACCGACGTGCGCCAGCCGCACGGCGCCGATCGGGCGAGGGTCGGCTTTATGCTGACGTCGATCCATCTGTCCAACGGCGAGAAGAAGAGCATCAGCGCCACCGTCGTCAGCAAACGCGTCGTGCCGATCAACCCCAGCGCGCAGTACGCGTCGCGCCAGCAACTCTCGCCGATGGCCGGCGTGCCGTACGGAACGGTAACACCCGGGCCGATCGCCTGGCAGATGCGCATCGGGAACGGCCCGTCGAGCGTGCAGAGCCCCGCTTCCCAGAATCTCGGCGGATACGTCTACGCTACGAGTAACGGCGCACCGATCGTCGTCAATGCCGGGACGCCGGTTACGGTGGAGCTTTCTGCGAGCCTGACGGTTCCGTAGGATCGAGTAGCTGGTCCATCGTGCACTGACGGGGCGTCTTATCATCCCGCCAGCGTAAGAGTCGCGTCGCGTGCCGAAACCGGCGCGCGGTTACGTGGTCGAACGAGACTTCGACGACGGTTTTCGGTTTGACCGGAAACCACTGCGCGTTCTCGGCGCGCCGCCAGCGGCTCGGACCGCCCGGAGCATTGCCGGTAAATCCCGGCGGCTCCACGATCGGTTTGAGCAGCTCCGCTGCGCGCTTACGTTCCTGTACGCTCATCGAACCGACGAACCCGACGTGATGGAGCAGGCCGTCGTCGTCATACAGCCCGAGCAATAGTGAGGCGATCGAGCCGTCGTTCGCCGTGCGAAATCCGCCGACGACGCAGTCGGCCGTGTACTTGCGTTTGATTTTAACGACTGCGTCCCGGCTGCCGAAAGCATACGCTACGTTCGCTTTTGCGATCACGCCATCGAGGCGCGCCAGGCTTCCCGACAGCCAGCGCCTCGCCAAGTCGACGTCGCTGGTTGCGGGAGAGAGCGCCATCGACGGGTTTTTCGCAAAGTTGCGCAGCATGAACTCTTCGAGACCAGCGCGGCGTTCGTGCAGTGAGTGCTCGAAGAGTTTGCTCCGTCCGTCGACCAGCAAATCAAAGAGCACGTAGGTAGCCGGCGTTTCGGCGGCCAGACGGCGAACGCGGCTTTCGGCTGGATGGATGCGCTGCAGCAACGCATCGAAGTCGGCGGCCTCACCCTCGACGATCATTAATTCGCCATCGACGACGAAGTGCTGTGCGCGCGCGTCGAGCAGCGCCGAGACGATCTCCGGAAAATAGCGCGTGAGGGTTTCGCCGGATTTGGATTGCAACTCGACGTTCTTTCCGTCGCGAAAGGCCACGCAGCGAAAACCGTCCCATTTTGGTTCGTACGTCCAGCCGTCGCCCTCGGGAATGCGCGTTGCGTGTCGCGTCTCCATCGGCTCGATCGGCGGACGGAGCGCAAGGCCGTCAAAGGTTGGCATTGAGGTCGAACCGGCCGCGATTGCTCAGCAGCGGTTTCCAGAGATCGCCGATTTTACCGATGCGCTGCGGTACGTTGAAGATCGTGAAATCGGTCAGTTCGCAGCCGGCCTCGATCTCGTCCCACGTCACCGGCGTCGAAACGGTCGCCTCTTCATTTGCGCGCACCGAGTAGATGGAGGCAAGCGTTTTGCCGAACGCGTTTTGGTTGTAGTCGACCAGGACTCGTCCGGCTGGGCGCTTTGCGATGCGGTATTCGGCGGTAAGAACGTCGGGATGGGCGGCGGCCATCTGCTGTCCGATCGCTTTAGAGATTTCCCAAACCTCATGCTGGGTCGGACCGACGCGGATGGCGACGTAGATGTGTACGCCATGGCTGCCGGTGGTTTTCACGTACGGCGTCATCCCGATGCCGCGAAGGACGTCGCGGACGATGAGTGCACCCTCGCGCACGACCGAGAACGGCGTATCGCCGACGGGATCGAGATCGAAGTGCAGATAGAGGGGCCGATTCGGATCGCCGCAGAGCGAGTACCAAGGATTGAGGTCGATGCAGCCAAGGTTGATCAGCCAAAGAAGCGAGGGACGATCGTTGATCAGCGGAAAGTCGATCGTATTGCCGGAGCGATGCTCGATCGGACACGTTTGTATCCACGCCGGCCGCGGCGACGGCGTGCGCTTCATGTAGAAGAAGTCGCCGGTTACGCCGTGCGGATAGCGCTTCATCACCATTGCGCGACCGGCGATGTGGGGAAGCAGAGCGTCGCCAACGGCAAGGTAGTAACGCAGCAGGTCGCCCTTGGTCAAGCCGAGCTTTGGAAAGTAGATTTTGCGGAGATTGGTCAGGGCGACGCGTTGCCGATCGATTTCGACCGTTGCGTTATCGGCGTCGCTGGGTATCTCGACGGTCAACGGGGCCACATGGTCTTAGCAATCGCGTAGCGGACGCCCGGGCGGCCGTCCGGCGAGGCAAACTCCGCTTCGAAGAGCATCCCGCACTTTTCCATCACGCGGCGGGAGGGCGCGTTGGCCGATTGCGCGATCCCAATAATCCGCTGGAGAGCGAGCAATTCAAATCCGATCTTGAGTGATGCCAAGGTGATCTCGGTCGCCAGCCCGCGACCCCAATATGCCGGCTTGACGACGTACCCGACCTCAACTTCGCCGGCTTTGCGAGGCGAGTTGAACAAACCGCCGTGACCGACGAGGCGCCGATCAGAATCCTCGAAAATCCAGAACCCCAGGCCAGTCTCTTGCCACATCGCTATCCATCGGCCGAGGCGTGCGCGCGACTGCTCCGGGCTCTGAATGCCAAACAGCCACCGCGCGATGCGGCTGTCGCCGTCGACTTCCAGCATGTAGTCGAGGTGATCCGCGGTCACGCGGCGCCCGGTGAGGCGGGACGTCACGACCGTATCCGGCGCTGGCGTTGAGCTTTGCATCGTCGGCGAGTAGAATACGAATCCAGGGGCGCTGAGCCTCTCGGCCGGGAGCAGACCCGCCGACAGGGACCACGAGCGACCCGTGGAACCAGGCTCCCCGGCCTCGTCCGAGGCCGCACGATCGTTCCGGATTAGCTCAGTTGGTAGAGCAGCTGACTGTTAATCAGCGGGTCGTTGGTTCGAGTCCAACATCCGGAGCCAAATACCGAAAGGCCACCTCACAATGGG
>JABCZE010000206.1 GCA_013289785.1 Vulcanimicrobiota bacterium
GCGAACGAATTCCGCAAACGTAATCTTCCGGTCATCCTCGTCAACGTCGAGGGGCGCGCTCCCGGCCGCGTCGACGCAACGATGAACTTCAGGCCGCCCGCCGATTGGGCCGAACTCGTGCCCGAACTGGATCGCCAGCCGAGCGACTACGCCATCACGAAATTTCAGATCGGCGCCTTTTACGGGACCGCGCTCGAACGAATCCTACGACGGGCCGGCGTTACGCAGATCTTTCTCACGGGCGTCGCCACGACCGCCGGCGTCGAAGCCACCGCTCGCGAAGCCTACGACCGCGGCTTTAACGTCGTCATCGTTGAAGACGCGATGTCGGACATGAACGCCGACAATCACAACCACGCGATGAGCGCGGTTTACCCTCGGATTGCCGAGGTCACCACGACGGCCGATGCGCTCACGGCGTTAGCGCGCCGTTGAGGAACTAGTAGCCTAATTTCTGGTGATGGCCAGCCCGGCGACGACGGGGCCGTATGTGCTTTTTTTCGGATCCTCGCTTACGAGCGTCAGGATTGCGGGTTCTTTGCCACCGGTAAACTTCCAAGTCTCCAGCGTATAGTCGTTGTCTTGGACGTCGTTGCCGCCCGAAATATTCCAAGTGAACGTGGTAAATTGATGGTCGATTTGGATCTTCATCGTCTTGACGGTTGGCGGACCGCCGCCGTTGCCTGACAGCAGGAAGGAAAGCGTGTACGATGCGCCCCGTTTTGTTTTAAATGCACTCGTCTTGATGCCGCCAACCTTGTAGTATCCATCGAGATCGACACTGCAAAGGTTGTCGAGTCCCTCTCCGCTCCAGGCGATGCTGCCGTTGAAGTCGATGTTGCCTTGGCTGACCTCCCAGCCCGGCGCGAACACGAGACCTTTACCGTACGTCGGTCCTTTTGTTTCCGGGTCGACGGCTTGAGAGAAGTCGCCGTCGGGCAAAATGTCCGTGCCGCCCGCTACTGCGGGGCAATCTCCGGAGCCCGAACCCGTTCGCACAATGCTCTTCGCGACGCTTCGCGACATCGCACCGGGCGCGCCGACCGGCGTCGACGTTCCGCATGCAGCCAGCAACCCTGCGGAGATGATAAGGCCTATTGTACGACGGCCGAAGCTCAAATATGTCATTGCTGAGCTAGACTGACGGCGGTTCCGAAAGGCTCGCCATAGTTGAACTCGGTACCACCGATGTTTTTTCTCACGCGGCCGCCCGTAGGATACTTCCAAAACCCTACCTCCGCAGAACCGGTGCCCGGCTCGTATGGTGCGATGACTGTGTTTCCTTGAATCCAAAACTGCCCTTCGCCCGAAACCGGCCCGTTGAGGAGCGTCGTCCCCACCACCGTGCCCTTCGAGCCCGTGACCGCAACGTGATCGATGACGGTGTTACTGGCGGCAAGTGCAACGTATTTACCAGCCCACTGCAGCTTGAGCGGAGACCCGGGCGCCTGTGTGAGCTTGATCTTTTTGAACTTGTTGCTGCCTTCGAGCATCTCGTCAAGCTCAAACGTCCCCTGATGGTCGTATTGACCGTCAACGAACAAGTTGCCCTTATCGTCGTAACCGCAGGAGCCCATGTAAAAGATCTTTGGGTCCACGTAATCGGTCGGGTCGCCTTTGGCCTCAGCGTAGATGGCGACGATGCCCGTTCCGCTCCCCGACGAGTCGCTCGTCACCGCAAGATTTCCCGTTGTGGGATCGATCGAACACGCCTCCGGATAATAGCCAGGGTCGCTCAACGTGGCGATCGGGCTCGTCCCGCCATGCGCGTACTCGACGATGCCGGCGGTTCCACCGTCGGCGCCGAAGTCGACGACGAACACATCGCCCGACTTGTCGACGCACTCGCCTAATGGGTAGTTCGAGTCCGCCAGTTCGCCGACCAACGTGCCGCCCGGATAGCTGAAAACGCAGATGCCGCCGCACGCTTCGGTAGTGTAGAGCAGATTTTCCGAGCTGGTGTTAGGCGCCATCCACGAGCGAGCAACGTGCCGTGCAGCCACGGAACCTACTGCGGGCGTGCCGCTAGAGCTGCCATCGCCACCGCAACCGGCCAACATCGCAGCGACCCCAAGACTCAGAGCAACCCAAATACCAATTACTATTTTCATATCGTTACCAGCTGATGACGACGACGCCGTTGCCGACCGCGTCTTTCCAGCCTTGCCAGATGTGCGAATGCGTCGCGCGCTTGCCGACGAACGACGAGCCGCCGCCTCCACCGCCGCCGCCGGCGACGTAGTTTCGGTAGGAGCTGTAGCCTTGACTGCCACCGCCACCACCGCCGCCGCCATAAAGACCGCCGCCTCCGCCGCCGCCGGCCCCGCCGCCGTACGGTGTGCCGCCGGTTCCGCCATCACCAAAGCCTCCGCCGCTGCCGTTATACTCGGGGTTGTCGCCGCATCTACCGCCGCTTCCGCCCGCCCCGCCGGCGATCTGCGATCCGCCGCCACCGCCGCTTCCGCCGCATTCGTAGCCGCTCGTTCCACCACCGCTCTGGCCAGTCGCGCCGGTTGTGCCGCCCCCACGTCCGCCCGCGCCACCGGAGTAGTTGTCGCTGTTGCTGCCGCCGCTGCCGCCGCCACCGCCGGCTACGATCACGCGATCGCCCAGCGCGCCGGTCGAGAGGCGAATGTCGGATGCGCCGCCGCCAGCGTAGCCGGCACAGTTCGAACAGTATTTATCGGGGCCGCCGTCGCCGCCACCGTTATAGCCGCCTTGTGCTAGGGCTCCGGCTCCGCCGACGTAGACGACGAGTTCGTTGTCGATCGAGGCCGGGATGAGTGCATAAACGCGACCACCGCGCACCACGGTGCTGGAGCCTGCGGCGCCGGCGGCGCCCTGCACTACAACCCGCAGCCACCGCACGTGCGGAACTTTGAACCGCTGCGGTTTGCCGGTGAATTTAAAGGTTCGACTGTGCGAAAAGGCCTGATCCAGCGGCTTCGATGCCTTGCTAACGGTGATGCCGTAGGGATCGCTCAAGCCGTCGATGATGCTGGCGAACGACTTGCCGCCGGCGGGATACTGGAAAAACTCAACCTTGTACGGATCGTCCTCGGTGACGACGATCTGATTTCCCCGCCGGCTACTGCCCTCGACCGACGCGATCCAAAACTGTGTAATCGAACTTGTCGGTGAGAGAACCGAATAGCCCTCGAGTTTACCCTTCTTGCCGGCGATCTCGAACCAGTCCAGCGTGCTCGCCCCAACCACCCAAAACTGACCGTCCCACTGCACAAAGGCCGGCGGCGCCCACTGCAGCGTCTTCGAGAGCACCACCGGCTGCAGATGCGTCGCCCCCGACGAGAGCTGCGCAAACGAAACTATTTTGCCGGTGTCGTAACTGCCGCCGTCGATGAGAAGGTCGCCGTGCGCGCCATAACCGAGCGCGTAGTATCCATAAACGTCCCCGCCGGTGTACGTGGCCGGCGATCCGCTTGCGTCAGGATAAACCGCAACGTCATCGGCATTGAGCACGGCGAGATTGCCGGTGGTCTTGTCGACCGAACACGCCAACGGTTGTTCGCCTCCGTCGTCGAGCGTCCGGATCGGCTGCGTGCCGCCGTGCGCATATTCGACCACGTCGTAGGCCCCCTGGTTGGTTATCCAAACATCGCCGGCCGTATCGGCGCACAAACCCGCGGGACTAGAAAAACCAGTCAGCGTGCCGACGAGTTTGCGGCTCTGATACGAATACACGGTCACGGTGTTGTTGCCGGGGTTCGAGACGTAGAGGAGATCGCTGCTCGCCCCCTCCGGCTGCACCCACGAAGCCGCGGTCACGCCCGGGACGCTGATGACCCGTGACGCGGCGCAGCCTGCCAGCAACGCAACCGCAACGCCTCCATACAGGGCGTACGTGCCAAGACCAAAGACCTTCATGCTCCACGCTCCCCGACTAACGAAAAAGGATCGACCGGTGCGTTCGGGGCCCGCCCGCTATTTCCGCTGCAGCTCGTTAGGCAGCGCAAAAACGCAGTTTGCTATGGCCAATTCCAGATGAGGCCTTCTGCCGCCACGCCGTTGCAACCGGACAACCCATAAAGGACGAGCGCGCCGCCGCCGATCGCAAACAGGAGCAACGCGCCGGCGACGACGTACAGAGGCGTTCGAACCGACGGGCGTTTTGCGCTTCGGTACGCAGTTAAGTACAGCGACAGCGCGGTGACGACGAGTAGCGAAAA
>JABCZE010000207.1 GCA_013289785.1 Vulcanimicrobiota bacterium
AGATCGTCGCAGCGGAATCCAGTAATGTCATGCTGAGCCCTTCGACTTCGCTCAGGACAGGCTCCGTCGAAGCACGTAGTGCCGGCGCCGTTGCGTTTCGAATGGTCGATACGGCGGCGGCCGAGTTTCCCGCCAAATCGCCCTACTACTACCTGTCGCGCGGCGAGCAAGACGAGATCCGTCCGACTCCCGCCGAGGCGGTCGTCGTGGTGGGAAGCGGCCCGATTCGGATCGGCCAGGGCATCGAGTTCGATTACAGTTGCGTTCACGCCGCGTGGGCCCTCAAAGATGCAGGCCGATCGCCGGTCGTCATCAACAACAATCCGGAGACCGTCTCGACGGACTTTGACATATCCGACACGCTCATCTTCGAGCCGCCCGGCGCCGATGAAGTCGAGGCCGCGTATCGCGCAACGAATGCCCGCGGCGTGATGCTCGCCTTCGGCGGTCAGACGGCGATCAATCTTGCGGGCGAGCTGACCCGGCGCGGCGTGCAGATCGTGGGAAGCGATCGCAAGTCGCTCGACATGGCGGAGAACCGCGAGCAGTTCGATGCGGCGTTGTCTCGACTAGGCGTCGCGCGACCGGAAGGGAAGGCGGCGCGCAGCTTTCGTGAAGCCAGAGCGATCGCGCGCGAGCTCGGCTTTCCGGTCCTCGTTCGCCCGTCGTTCGTTCTGGGCGGCCGCGCCATGGAGATCGTCTACAACGAGGCGCAGCTTGCGGCCTACGCGGAATCCGCGCCCCCGATCCTTCCGCAAGCACCGCTCTTGGTCGACCGGTATCTGCCCGGCCTCGAGCTCGAGGTGGATGCGGTCTTTGACGGCGAGGACGTGCTCGTTCCCGGCATTTTCGAGCATGTCGAACGCGCCGGCGTCCATTCCGGCGACTCGATCAGCGTCTATCCGGTGCAAACGATCGGCCCGGAGATGGAGCGGCGCATCGCCGGCGTCACACAAGCCGTGGCGCAGGAGCTCGGCATTCGCGGCCTGATCAATATCCAGTTCGTCTTGCACGACGAGCAACTCTATATCATCGAAGCCAACCCGCGCGCGAGCCGCACCGTCCCGATTATCCAAAAGGCCACCGGAATCAACATCGTCGCCGCCGCGACGCGCATCGCGCTCGGCGAACGGCTGCGCGATATGGAGTATGGCCTGGGGCTGGTTCCCCACGTGCCGTACGTCGTGGTAAAGGTGCCGGTCTTTTCGTTTTCAAAAATGCGAGGCGTCGAAACGATTCTCGGCCCGGAAATGAAGTCGACCGGAGAGGTGCTCGGAATCGACGATACATTCGGTGGAGCGCTCCGGAAGGGTTTTCTTGCGGCCGGTATTCGACTGCCGGGTACGGGCGCCCGCATTCTGGCTTCCATCGCCGACGAAAGCAAGGAAGAATCCATTGCAGTGCTTCGCAACTACTCTACGCTGGGACATACCCTGGTCGCAACTCCGGGGACGCACCTGCTGCTCCAGGCCGCCGGCATCGCGAGCGAGCGGATCAACAAGATTGCCGACGGCTCGCCGCACGTCTTGGATATCATCGCTTCGCGCACCGTCGATTTGGTCATCAACGATGCCAAGGGACTGCGGGAAATCTCTGACGCTTACAAGATTCGCCGGGCTGCGGTCGAAGCGAGCATTGCGTGTTTGACGAGTTTAGACACCGCGCGGGGACTGGCGGAGGCGCTCGCAAGCAAGGCCGGCCCGCCGCGGAGCCTGCAGGAGTATCTGAGCCGCGCGTCTTTATCCTCGGCGGCAACGCCAACACGCTAGCCGCTACCAGCAGCTTTCGTGCGGCGGCCGAATCCCGAAAGGGTGCGCTCGTGACCGCCAGCCTGATCCCGTTGGCGTGGACCCCGCGCGGCGTTTGCGTCGGCAACGGCCGGCAGGACGTCGCTATTCCGGCCGCCGGCATCCCAGAGTGGATCGATCGCACGTTTCCGGGCGAGGACGACCATGCTTTCATCGCCTCGATTCGCGACCTCGAAATGCTCGTGCGAATCGGGTGGGAGACTCCCTTTCCCGAGACCGTCGACCGGCGCAGCGTGCTCAACATCGAGGATCTGCCGGACGAAATCATCGAAGGGCTCGGGCATCCGCACGGCGACCTCGTCGCGTGCGCGGCATGCCGCTCGCTGTGCGTCCGCGACGAGTTTTTCTGGAAGGACCGCCAACTGTGCGCTTGGGATTACCACGCCCAAACCTTCGGCAAACGCGGTCCGTGGCACGAAGGCGTTTATGAGGAACGTCATTTCGAAAGCGTGCCGGCGTGCGCGTACGTCGCACCTCCGCTGCTCGAAGAACTCGGCGTGCAGGAAGTGCTCGCGATCGGTGAGGTTCCGCAGAGTCTTGCGCTGTCGCTCGTAAATACGGTCATTTCAACCGAAGGCTCGCGGGCCTACATGGCCGTCAAAACCGAGTTGGGCTACTCAGTGCTCCGCGAAGCATGACCAACCGCGGAATTCGCGAGCTGGCGACGTTCTTCGTTATTCTCTTCGTCGTTCTGGTCATTCGCCAGGCATACGTGCAACTGGTCATCGCTGCGGCGATCGCCGAACGCCCCGGCAATCCGCGCCACGCGTTGCTCGACGCGAACCGGGGCCGCATCGTCGCGAGCGACGGAACGGTGCTCGCGCAGACTCAAGGCGGGAAACGTGAGTATCCGTTGGGCGCGCAGACGGCAGCAGTGGTCGGCTACGTCTCACAACGCTACGGCACCAGTGGCATCGAAGAGGCCTTCGACCGCGCGCTCACGCCGCCGGACTCGAGCGGCGATCCGCTGGCACAGCTCGAGCAAATCGCTGGCGCGTTGCGCGGCTCGACCAACGTTGAGGCGGGCGCCGACATCGTCACGACGATCGTGCCGGCGGTTCAAGAGGAACTCTACTCGTTGCTATCGCGCTACGATCGCGCGGCCGGTGTGGTCTTGGATCCTCAGACCGGCGCGGTGTTAGCGCTCGCAAGCGTACCGAGCTACGATCCCAACGAGCTCGACGCAGCGTTTCCGGAGCTGCGCAACGATCCGCGCGCGCCGCTGCTCGATCGCGCGCTCGACGGCCTCTATCCGCCCGGGTCCACATTTAAGATCTTTACCGCGTCGGCCGCGCTCGACACCGGAACCGTTACGTTGGATTCGCGCTTCGAGGATCCGGGGTACTTGCAGATCGGCGACTTTACGCTGCACGACAACGAAAGCGAAGCGACGGGCGACGCCAACCTTACGACGGCATTTGCCCTCTCGAGCAACGTCGATTTCGCGCAGATTGCGCTCAAAATGGGTGTGGACACGTTCTATGCCTATCTCGACCGCTGGGGCATTGGCAGCCCGCTGGACTTTCAACTACCGGCCGAGCCGGCCCGAGTGCCTCCAAAGGCCGGGATCGTGCCCGGTGAGTTGGCGCAGATGGGCTTTGGCCAGGGCGCGCTGCTGGTGTCACCGCTGCAGATGGCACTGGTCGGCGCGACGATTGCAAATGCGGGACAGGAACCGCGTCCTTACGTCGTCCGTCAAGTCGTGCGCGACGGCATCCCCGCGAGCGTCTCGGCCACCGCAACCCTCACAAACCCGGTATCGAGCGATACGGCCGCGAAGGTAACGAGTATGATGATCGCGGTCGTCGAGCGTGGAACGGGCACGCCGGCCCACCTGCCGCACGTGAGCGTTGCTGGAAAGACCGGGACGGCGACCAATCCTCTAGGGCGGTCGCATGCGTGGTTCGTCGCCTTCGCGCCCGCGCAGCATCCGCGCGTCGCCGTCGCGATCGTCGTCGAGAATGTGGGATACGGCGCTACGTACGCCGCGCCGATCGCGCGCGACGTGCTCAAAGCGGCGCTGGAGAACTCGGGGAATTGATCGAAGAGCGGATATTCAACAACCGCTACCGGCTGGACCGAAAGCTCGGCGAAGGCGGCATGGCGGTCGTCTACTGCGGTACGGATATCTTGCTTCGCCGGCGCGTCGCCATCAAGGTTCTTCGCGAACAGTACGCCGCGGACGGCGAGTTCGTTCGCCGGTTCTACCAAGAAGCCGAGTCGGCGGCGAAGCTCTCGCATCCCAACATCGTCAATACGTTTGACGTCGGCCACGAAGGCGAAACCTACTTCATCGTCATGGAGCTGGTGGACGGGCCGACGCTCGCGGAGATCATCGCCGCGGACGGCCGCCTTCCCGAACCCGTTGCGATCGACTAT
>JABCZE010000208.1 GCA_013289785.1 Vulcanimicrobiota bacterium
CTATGCTGGTGGCCAACGACTTCTTGCTTATACGGAGGACGACCCCTTGACCACAACGACAGCTCCTTTCGATCAAGCCAAGTTCGAGGCCGCGCTCGGGCGCCTGCTCAACGACGTCGGCAGCGTAATCACCGCTGCGTCGGTGATTACCGGCGACAAACTGGGGCTCTACAAAGCGCTCGCGAGCGGCGGGCCAATGACTTCCGAGGAACTCGCGCAAAACACGCAGACGCACGAGCGTTACGTGCGCGAGTGGCTTGCCAATCAGGCAGCCGCCGGTTATCTCGACTACGATCCGGCTGCCCGGCGCTTTAGCCTGCCGGCCGAGCACATTCCGCTGCTTGCCGACGACGCCAGCGAAGTGAACATGTGCGGCATGTTTGGGATGGGCCAACCGCTATTTGCCGACGAGCCGAAGATCACGCAAGCGTTTAGGACGGGAAAGGGCGTCGCCTGGGACGAGCACGATCACCGACTCTATACTTCGACCGATCGCATCTTTCGCAACGGCTACGCCGCCCACTTGGTCCAAGAGTGGATCCCGGCGCTCGACGGCGCCGAGGCCAAGCTGCGCACCGGGGCCAGCGTTGCCGATGTCGGCTGCGGCCACGGCTCGTCAACGATTCTGATGGCGAAGGCTTATCCAATGTCGCGCTTTGTGGGTTACGACTACCATCTGCCGTCGATCGAAGCCGCGCGCCAGGCGGCCCAGCGGGCCGGTGTCGACAACGTTGTATTCGAAGTAGCCTCGGCGAAAGAACTGCCTGCCAGGAACTTCGACCTGATCTGTTGCTTCGACTGCGTGCACGACATGGGCGACCCAATCGGCGTGCTGGCACACATCCGTTCCGCTCTCAAGCCAAACGGTACGCTCATGATGGTAGAACCCTATGCATGCGATACGCTCGAAGAGAACCTCACGCCGGTCGGCCGCGTCTTTTATGGCGCGTCGACGATGATTTGCACGCCCGCAGCACTCGCACAGGACGGCGATCTCGCGCTGGGCGCGCAGGCCGGCGAAGCACGCATGCGCGACGTCGCGTATCAAGCCGGCTTCACGACGTTTCGCCGAGCGACCGCAACGCCGTTCAACCTGATCTACGAAGCCCGACCGTAGCGACGCTAACGTTTCGCCTACGCATCAACATGCATTTTACGCGTAATAGAAGCGACCGCTTGCATTTAGAAGATGTAAGCGGTCGCGGCGAAGCGAACGACACGGCGTACGACCACTCTATCAGGAGCACAACACATGAGGAAACAAGACCTTGGCCGCTACGCCTTTTTAAGTGCAGTGGCCCTAGTGATATTGTCAGGCTGCAGCGGATCGCAGTCGCAGATGACGCCCGCTTCAGCGCCGGAGGTCAGAGGGCTAGCGCATCACACTGCGACGCCGGCATGTAGCGGCAGTCGCATAGGACGCGCGCAGTGCGACGTCCTAGTTGAAAACACGGGTGCCCACGCAACCTACAGCGGTTGGAGCGCAGCCGATCTCGAGAAAGCCTATAATCTACCCATCACCGACGGCAGCGGTCAGAACATCTTTATCGTCGATGCGTACGATAATCCCGACGTCGTCAGCAACTTTAACACCTATCGCGCCGGCATGGGCCTGCCCGCATCAACGCTCAATAAGTACAACCAGAGCGGGCAGATGAGCAACTATCCGTCGGGCAGCCCGGGTTGGGGCGTCGAGATCGATCTCGACGTCGACATGGCTTCGGCCAGCTGCCCGAACTGCACGATCAATCTCGTCGAAGCCAACTCCAACTCGTGGAGCGACCTTGGAGCCGCGGAGCAAGAGGCCGTGAAGCTCGGCGGGACGATTATCAGCAACAGCTACAGCGGCAGCGGCGGTAGCGAGTCGTCCTACGATTCGGCCGGCGTCGAGTACCTCGCCAGTGCCGGTGACGACGGCCCCACGCTGTACGATCCCGCAACGTTCGACTCGGTCGTGGCCGTTGGCGGCACCGAGCTCTCGACGTCAAGCGGAAGCCGCGGCTACTCCGAGACGCTCTGGCCCGATTCAGGCGGCGGCTGCTCGAGCACCGGTGAGTCCAAGCCGAAGTGGCAGAAAAAGAACAAGTACGCGAAGTCTTGTTCCTATCGAATGGGCAACGACGTCTCGGCCGTTGCCGTCGACGCTGCGGAATACGACACGTACAGTGAAGGCGGCTGGATCACTGTTGATGGAACCAGCATCTCGTCGCCCTTCTGCGCCGGCATCTTCGGCCTCGCCGGAAACTCCACGAGCCAAGACGGCGGACGGACTTTCTGGAAGCCCAAGTCGCATCGCAACGATCTCTACGAGGTCAGTGGCCGCTTCACCAGTCAAGGTGGATGGGGTACTCCCAACGGCATCGGCGCCTTCTAGAGTAACAACCCGCGAGGCCGCGCTCTCCGCGCGGCCTCGTTTCCAACGGTATCGCCGAACTTCGTGGCGAAACGAGCCTCGTGATTATACCGTTTCGACTCTCGGCGCTACTCGCCGTCGCATTCGCCATCACCGCCTGCAGCGCAGGCGGCAACTCATCGAGCGTACCGTCAACGCGCGGCCAATCGGACGTTCACGCTCGGGCCGTCCCGGCGTGGCAAGCTCAGCGCCTAGCCCGGCCGGCTTGCGCGCAAGCAGCGCGAGGCCAGGCACAATGTTTGGCCCTCCTTGAATCCGCACTCGGCAACACGTACTCGGGAGGCTGGACGCCCAGCGATTTTCAAGCGGCGTACAAGCTTCCGTCGGCGACCAAAGGCAAAGGCCAGATCGTCGCCATCGTCGATGCCTACGACAATCCCAACGTGGCTTCGGATCTTGCGGTGTACCGCTCGACGTTCGGCCTGGGAAAAGCGAAGTTCAAAAAATTTAACGAGCACGGACAACAGAAGAATTACCCGCCGGGAGATTATAACTGGGGCGTCGAGATCGACCTCGACGTCGAGATGGTTTCGGCCGTTTGCCCGGCGTGCACGATCTATTTGATCGAGGCGAGCACCGCGTATTCCAACAACGATCTGAGCGTAGCCGAAGCGGAGTCCGTAAAGCTGGGTGCGCACGTCGTCAGCAATAGCTGGATCTGCTACCCGACGAGCTGCAGCGTGGACGCCGGCGACTTTGCGACTCCGGGCGTCGCCTATGTTGCCGGCTCCGGCGACATCGGCTATAACGCAAACGGGCCGCCGGAGGCGTTAGGAAACGTGATCTCAGTCGGCGGGACGCTGCTTTCGAAGACCGGCTCGGGTTACAGCGAGACCGTCTGGGACGGCTCGGGCGGCGGCTGCGCGACCAGCAACAAAAAACCGGCGTGGCAACACGATCCGGACTGCACCTCGCGCACCGACGCCGACGTCTCGGCGGTCGCCTGGGATGTCGCCGAATACGACACCTACGAAGAGGGAGGTTGGTTCACCGTGGGTGGCACGAGCGTTGCAACACCGCTAACTTCCGGAATCATCGCACTCGCGGGCAATGCGGGCACGTCGCACGCCGGTAAAAAGTTCTGGACGATGAAGGCCTCACAACGCAACAAGGACCTCCACTACATCAGCAGCGGTAACGACGGAAATTGCGGCGGGGAGTATCTCTGCACGGCTGGGACGCAGCAGTTTGGGACGTATTCTGGGCCGAGCGGCTGGGGCACACCCCAGGGCCTTGGCGCTTACTGACTAGGAACGGGGTCGGCGTCGCGCTTTAACGTCCAGAAGGCCTCGTCAGGCGGCTGGAGCGCCTGATCTTGAAGGTTGTTCATGTCGGGAAACCGGTAGTACCGAATGCGGCCCGGAGAGTGCACGATCACCGAGTTGTCGTCCCTGTCCTCGATCCAGATCGTTCGAGTCTCGCCCGGCCCGATGACCTCAATCGGCTCGGGATTGTGTTTTCTGGTGCGCTGCTTTCCACCGTGATAGGAGACGCCGGCATAGAACGTCACGTTGAAAATCGAGACGCGAGTCGGATTCTGTAAGCGGCACTCCAGGAAATATTTGGCGCGAGACGCCGATGCCGCTACGAGCGCCCCGCGCTCTTCATGCGAGAGATACTGGGCATCGCCGGACGAACCGCCCAACAGAAAGAGGTCGTCGCCCGTATGCATCAGCGACGAACGGGCTATGCCGCAGGTTCGAATGACGCCATCGGGTGCCGGGTCCGCTGGGGC
>JABCZE010000209.1 GCA_013289785.1 Vulcanimicrobiota bacterium
GACGAGCGGCAGCTCCAGCTTGCACGGCTCGCACCAACTCGCGTAAAAATCGAGAAAAAGCACGCGCCCGCGCTCGTCGGCAACGCGGAAAGCACCACCGTTTAGCCGCTGGTAGATCGCTGCGGGTGCGGGATGCGCGCTGGCCGGTTCAAACGAGCGCGGCGCAATGAAGATCTTCCAGACTGCAAAGCCGATGACGAGCGCCGCAAGCGCGTCCCAGAATCGTCCGGCAGTAAGGAGCTTGCGCGTCGCTAGTCGGCGCGGAAGAGCGCCGCGATGCCCTGCCCGCCGCCTATGCAAGCCGACGCTATGGCGTAGCCGCCGCCGCGCCGGCGTAACTCGTGAAGCGCCGTGAGCGCGAGCCGCGCGCCCGATGCTCCCAGCGGATGGCCCAGAGCAATCGCGCCGCCGTGCGGATTCAACGTCTTATCCTCTGCTGAGTCTTTCGAACCACCCATCTCGCGCAGACACGCGATCACCTGTGGCGCAAAGGCCTCGTTGATTTCCATGACGGTGACCTCGTCGGCGGAGATACCTCCGCGCTCCAACGCTTGCGGAATCGCAAACGCCGGACCGATTCCCATGATCGACGGATCGACGCCGACGACGCCGGCCGAGACGAGCCGTCCCATCCATGGCAAACCGTCTTCGCGCGCCCGTTTTACCGTCGTCAGAACCACGGCCGCGGCACCGTCGGTAATTCCGCTGGCATTTCCCGGCGTCACGACGCCGTCTTTGACGAAGCGCGCGGGCAGTTTACCGAGCTTTTCCATCGTCAATCCGGCGCGCGGACCTTCGTCTTTTTCAACGCGTACGGTCGAGCCTTTCGGCCCCGGAACCTCGACTGCGACGATCTCCTCGGCAAAGTAGCCATTGCTCTGCGCGGCCAGCGCGCGTTCCTGGCTCGCAAGCGCAAACTCATCGCATTCCGCGCGCGAGATGCCGTATTTCTTGGCAAGGTTTTCAGCGGTAATCGCCATCGGCGTGTTGCCGTACGAATCGATCAGCGCCGTCCATAGCGAATCTTCAAACGCGACGTTCTGCCCCAGCCGAAAGCCTTGGCGCGCGCCCCGAACCACGTGCGGCGCCTGGCTCATATTTTCGGTCCCCCCCGCCAACGCGTAGCTCGCGGTGCCGAGCGCCAGCGACTGCGCCGCCGATAGGATCGCCTGCAGACCCGACCCGCACAGCCGGTTGACGTTAAGGGCCGGCACCCCAATCGGCAGCCCCACGCGCAAGCCTACGTGGCGTGCGAGATAGATCGCATCCGCGCTACTCTGAATGACGTTGCCGAAAACCACTTCGTCGATCTGTTCCTTGCGGACGCCGCTGCGCCCGATCGCCTCTTCGGCTGCCGCCACGGCCAGGTCGGTGGCCGTGAGGCTCGCGAGTTCGCCGCCGAGGTTACCGAACGGCGTGCGGGCTCCGGCAAGAATGACAATATCGCTGTCCTGCATCGAATTGCTGGACCGCGACTATTCCGCAACGGTTGCGCGGACCGGCAGGCGCCATCGCGGAGCGTCCCTAAGACCGCCGTGGTATGCCCATGAACCGACCCGTCGCGATCACGCTCGATGCCCGGTCGCTGGTTCCTGCGACCAGGACGGCCCTGATCCTCGAGACTTTCGACAAGCTCCCGATCGGAAGCGCCCTAGAGATCACCGAAGAGACCGACCCTCGCGCCCTCCGCAACGAGATGGCGCAGCTGCGCCCCGCGCGCTTTTCGTGGGACGCGCGCAACCTTGGGGCCAACCGCTGGACCGTCCGGCTCGAACGAATCGATGAGAACGCCGACGGCGAGGCCTTCCTGACCTACGTCGCCGCTTTTACCTCCGCTAAGGCCGGCACGATCAAAGAGCTGGCGGGTCAGATGAGCGAGCGCACCTATAAAGCCGGTGAGACGATCTTCGACGAAGGCGAGGTGTGGCCGTATCTTGGGATCGTCAAGGGCGGCAAGGTCATCTACACGTTACTCTCGCCCGACGGCAAGACGCACACCATCGGCGAGCGCTTGACGCACGACACGCTCAACGAGAGCGGCACGTTCGACGGCGGCGGCGCGACGACGCGGGCCGAAGCCTTGACCGACGCGACGATCGTGACGCTTCCCAGCGAAGCGGTCCTTCACGCGGCCCGCAGCGACGCGGAGCTCGCGCTGGGATTTTTGATTGCCTCGTCGCAAGCTCGGCGCCGCTCGATCGACACGATCGCCGACCTGGCCTTCGCCCACGTGCTGCAGCGCGTTGCCAAGTTCTTGCTGGGATACGCGCGCGCGTCGGTGGGAATGGCGCCCGGGCTGCCCGGCGTCGAGAACCTCTCGCAGGCGCAGATCGCAGCGGCCGCCGGCACCGTGCGCGACATGGCGGCGCGCGCCTTGTTACGTCTCAAAAATGCGGGCGCCCTCGAACTGGACCGAGGGCGCGTGCGCGCAATCGACCGCCGGAAACTTGAGGCCTTTGCCGCGAACGTCGCGCCCCCGCCAGTCTAGATGTGGTAGACGTCCGCCGTAGCGTTCGGATCCACGAGCGCCGAATGGACGCGCGGTCCGCTGCACATGATGGCGTTGTGGCCGATCTCGATGCGCAGGTGCGTGACTTCGCCGCCCATCACGTCATCGACGGCGCAGCCTTCGACCTTACCGGGGAATCGCGCCATCACGATGTAGCGCCCCGGGTTTAGTGTAATGTCGCTGAAGAAGCCGCGGCCGTTCGTCTGAAGCGTAGCGATGTGGTTCGGTCCGTTCTCCAGATACGGGCTGCGATAATAATAGAGCGTCGCGTGCGCCATCGGCTGGCCGGTCTTCGCATCGACGACCGTGCCGGAGATGCCGCCGAGTTGAGCGCTTAGGGCCGGCGCGCTCAGCATCCCGGCGAGCGCGAGCATGGTTGCAAGCTGTTTCATGCCTTAGGTTATGCCCGCAAGGCGGCCACCTCAGACAGTTATTGACTAACCGACTCCAGCGCGGCGGTTTCGTCGACGGCGCTTTGTAAGTCGAAGGCCGCGCGCTTGCTCTTCGCAGCGGCTTCCTCGAGCGGGCGCTCGACGTTTTGTCGCTGGCCTTCGAGTACTTGCCGCCCTTTGCGCACCGCCCCGAGCGCCCCGGACAGCCCCGTCTCCATCTCGACGAGCACGCCGGCCGCGTAGCGATCGGCTCCTTCGCGAACTTTGCGCGCCTTCTCCTCGGCCTCGCGCAGTAAAACGTCCGCCGTCGTGCGCGCGCGCTTGACGATCTCATTATCTTCGACCAGCTCTTCGTGCTTGCTGGCAGCTTCGTCGACGATCGCCTGCGCCTTCTCTTGCGCCGCGCGCATCATGCTGTCGTGCGATCGAGCGATCGCTTTGGCCCGTCCGACTTCCTCGGGCAAGGAAGCCCGGATCTTCTCGAGGAGTTCGATCAGCCGCTCCTCCGAAAGGATGCGATAACCAGCCGGCAACCACGTTCCTTCGTGAACGTAGGCCTCGAGTTTGTCCAGCACGCGATAAACCGACATTATTACCTCCGTTGCAAGCTGTTGCGTTTCTCCGCCATGACGCGAAGAACCGGTTCGGGGACGAGAGCGGCGACGTCGCCGCCAAGAAAGAACACCTCTTTGACGAGGCTGGAGCTGACGAACGAGTACTCGTGATCCGCCATCAAAAAGAGCGTATCGACGTCGGAAAGCGAGCGGTTCATCATCGCGGCCGACATTTCGCTCTCGAAATCGGAGACGACACGCAGGCCCTTCACGATGACGTCGGCTTCCGCCGCTTTTACATAGTCGGCGAGAAGGCCGCGAAAATGCTCGACGCGCACCCCGGCAACGCGCGCGACGCTGGCCTTGAGCATCGCAACCCGCTCTTCTAGCGAGAACATCGGCGCGCGCTTCTGTGGATTAACGACGATGGCGACGATAAGCTCGCCAAAACATCCCGCGGCACGCTCGATCACATCCAAGTGACCGTTCGTAGGCGGATCGAACGATCCAGGGTACACGGCGCGGGTCACGCGCTCGAGTTTGCCGTTCGTCAAGATTCCGGCGTTAGGAAGGCCAGGGCGACATCGCCGTAGACTTCTTCGCGCACCGAACGATACCCGGGTATT
>JABCZE010000210.1 GCA_013289785.1 Vulcanimicrobiota bacterium
GCCCGTGCGCGCGCAGCGGCCCGGTGAACGCGTGAAGGTTGGGGTTGAGCGAGGCCATGCGGTCGAGCAGCCCGGCCGTGGGTACCGTCGGGCCCGGCGCCGCGGCACACAAGACGGCGGCCAAGAGAAAGGCGATTGGTGTCGTGAACCGGTTCATCTGATCGAGCATACCCCAGGGCTGGTGAGAAAGGGTTGAAGCGCCATTGAAATCTCGGCGCGGACCTCGTCGCTTCGCTCCACGTTCGACCGCCCCCGCAGGGCTGCCAGCGCGGGAGGCGAGCCGATCCGGCCCAGCGCCCAGGCTGCGTGTCCGCGGACCATCGGGTGGGGGTCCCCGCACAGGCTCTCGGCCAAGGGCCCGACGGCCGCCCGGTCGAGGGCGTTTCCCAGCGCCACTGCGGCGTTGCGCCGAAGCACCGCGGCGCCCCGCCAGCCCATTGCGGTCCGTTCAAAGCGCTTCTTGAACGAGCTGCTGCGCAGTCGCAGCAGCTCGACCAGCCCCGGCCGGCCGGCTTCCAGGTCGAGCGGCGCCCACTGGGCACCGCCGAGGGGCCCGGCCTCGCGCGTCGGGGGACAGACGAGTTGGCAGAGATCGCAGCCCCACACCCAGTCGCCGATCAACGGGCGCATCGAAACCGGAATCGCGCCGGTGCGCTGCGTGAGATCCGAGATGCAACGGTTGGCGTCGATCGTGTAATCGCCGCGCAGCGCCTGCGTCGGACAGGCTTCAACGCAGCGCGCGCAACTGCCGCAGCTCTTCGCAAGGGGCTCGTCGGACGGCAACTCCAGCGTCGTGACGACTTCGCCGAGAAAGACAAACGAGCCCAATCCGGGTGAAATCAGGTTTGTGTGTTTGCCGATCCATCCCAGGCCGGCGCGTGCCGCCAGCGCGCGCTCGGCCAACGGCCGCGTATCGCAGGCGACGGTGGTGACCCGCTTTCCAGCGGCCTCGTCGATTGTGCGCGCGACCGCATCGAGCAGTGCGCGCAATTTCCGATGGTAATCGGCCGACCAGGCGTAGTTCGAGACGCGGCCGCGTAACGGTCCGGCGCGTGGCGCCGCCGTGGCATACGGCAGCGCGATGCAGACGACGCTGCGCGCGCCGTTGCACAAGTCGCCGGGGTCGGTCGCGCGGCGAGCGTACTCGTCGTCGTAGCTCCAGCAGAGAAAGTCCCGGCGAGCGAAAGCCGCCTGCATTCGGCGGCGGGATTCTTCATCCGCGCGCGCGCTTGTAATCCGCACCGCGCCGGCGCCCAGCTCGAGCGCGGTGCGGACCGCCAGTTGCTTTATCGCTTCGCTCACAACGTCGCCAACGGCCCCGGCCTTCCGCGCGGGAAGGCTCGATCGATCGCAGCGACGTCGCCGGGTTCCAATGTCAGCGATCCCGCCGCGGCATTCTCTTGCACGTGATCCACCTGCGCGGCTTTTGGGATTGCAAACACGTTGCGTTCCCGAGTCAGAAATGCGAGGGCGACCTGCCGGGGCGTCGCGCCGTGCTTCCGCGCGACGCTCTCGAGCACGCTGCGCCCCTTTGCCGTGCGCAAGAAGCCTCCGCGGCCAAACGGTGTGTAAGCCACGATCGCGATTCCGCGTTGGCACGCGACCGGAATCAGCTCGTGCTCGACGCCCCGTTCGCCCAAATGATAGAGCACCTGATTGCACGCCAACGGAACGGCGCGCAGGTAGGATGCCGCCTCGAGCATATCATCGGGCTCAAAGTTGCTAACGCCCACGAAGCGGGTCGTTCCCCGTTCCACTAAGGCTTCGAGGGCGTGCATCGTCTCTTCCAGCGGATGCGAACCCGGCCAGTGGAGCAGGTACAGGTCCAAGTAATCGCAGCGGAGACGCTCTAGGCTGCGTTGCGCCGCGTCGAAGGTTCCCCGATAGGTCGCGTTGCTCGGCAGTACTTTCGTCGTGATAAAGAGCTTCTCGCGTGGAATACCGCGGATCGCTTCTCCCAAGAACTGCTCGACGGCGCCGGCGCCATACATCTCCGCGGTGTCGAGATGGGTCATTCCCAACTCGATCCCACGCACGATCGCGCGCTGTGCGTCGCGGCGCGCGGAACCGCTCTCCGGCATATTCCACGTGCCCTGACCGATCACCGGAAGATCCACCCCGGTCGTCCCAAACGGCTTGTGCTTCATCGACATTGCGACCTAAAAGAACTCGAAATCTTCTTGGCGCGCGGCGTACGCCAGTAAGCCTCCGCGCAAATGCAGCAAGCGCTCGAATCCGGCTTCTCGTAAACGGCGCACGGCCCAGAGCGATTTCATACCGATGCGGCAGGCGACGATGTAGCGGACGGCGCTATCGAGCTCGGACATCCGCTCGTCGAGCTGGGATGCGGGAATTTGCACGGCGCCGGCTACCGAACCGAGCACGGCTTCGTGCGGTTCGCGAACGTCGAGCAGGGTTGCGTCGCACAGCGCTTCGTCGAGCCGGTCCGGGTCGATCTCCGCGACGTCGCTTTGCACCGCAGCCGATTCGTAGGCGCGCTTCTCGATTCTGGTAAGCGTCGGATGCGCGCCGCAGAGCGCACACTCGGGTTCGCGGTCGAAGCGCACGTCGCGCGCGCGGGCCGCAAGGCTATCGACCAGGAGCAGCCGCCCGACGAGCGGCTCTCCAATGCCAAGAACGACCTTGAGCGCCTCGCCGGCTTGCCACGCGCCGACGAGCCCGGCGAGCGCGCCGAGGACGCCGCCGTCGGCGCACGTCGGCGTTAGCTCTTCGGGCGGTGCTTGCGGATAGAGACAGCGATAGCACGGACCGCCGGGCGCGCAGAGCACGCTCAGCTGTCCGTCGAATCGAAAGATCGAAGCATAGACGTCGATCTTCTTCTCCAAGTAACACGCATCGTTGATCAAATAGCGGGTCGGGAAGCGATCGGTGCAGTCGAGCACGACGTCGTAGTCGCGCACGAGCTGCCTCGCGTTCTCTTCATCGAACGCAATGGGAAACGCATCGACGGCCACGTACGGATTGAGCGCATGCAGCCGCGTTGCCGCCACGACGGCCTTGTTGGCGCCGACATCGGCGGTGCTAAAGATCGTCTGCCGCTGCAGGTTCGTCTCGTCCACTGCGTCGTCGTCCACGACCCCGATGCGCCCGATGCCGGCAGCGGCCAAATACTGCAGTGCCGGCGAACCCAATCCTCCGGCACCCACGACGAGCACCTTTGCGGCGGCGAGCCGCTCCTGACCGCGTAACCCGACTTCGGGTATCAGCAAATGGCGGCTGTAACGCCGCCGCTGCGCACCGTTCACTCCGGCCCGCTCTCCGAGCGTAGTGCCGGATGCAGTTCATCGAACCACTCTAAGACGACCGCGCGCGAGTGTTCCGCTGCATAGGTATGGTCGCTGTCGATCGTTGCCAGGGTCTTCGGTTCCGGTGCCCGGCCGTACAGCTCGCGAACGCTTGTGGGACTGACCATCGCATCGCGACTTGCTGCGACATACAGAACGGGCCTGCCGGCCAGCCGCGGCAAGAGCTCGTCGTACCGCGCTTCCACGCCCGCCACCAGCTCCGGTAGCGTAACCCCGACGACGTATGACGAGCGAAAGTCGGTGACGCCCACCCTGCGCAATGCCTCCAACGACGTCGGCCGGCCGAAGCCGGTAGCGATCGCGACGGTACCCCGGACGTTTGCATCGAGCGCGGCGGTGAAGATCGCCGTCATTCCGCCCATGCTGTGCCCCAGGGTGTAGATTGCGTCGTCGGAGCGTTCCCGAACGAACGCGACGACGCGAAACATCGCTTCGATGCAATCGTCGACGCCGCGCAGTTCGCCGCCGCTCGCACCGAGTTTGTGTCCGGGAAAGTCGAGGCTATAGACGCCCAAACCGTGGCTTGCGAGAAACGAGCAGAGAAAATCGAGATTCTGTTTGCTCGAAGAGTAGCCATGCCCGGCAACCACGCAGACACGGCGCGGCCGGCGCGGTTCGTACTTTAGCACCGCAAGCGGATTGCGCTGCGCGTCGAGGTGTAACAGCTCGACCTTACTCATCGCCCTTGTTGGCTCTCCATTGCGCGCTGCCGTCGGCGTACCGTTCCTTTTTCCAGATCGGCGCGCGCTCTTT
>JABCZE010000211.1 GCA_013289785.1 Vulcanimicrobiota bacterium
ATCGCGCTTCGGCAACCGCGTCGGGGTGCGTCGCGCGACCGCTCAAGCGCACCTCCAGCAGTTGCTCGAGTTCGTAGGCCGCCTGCGGATCGGTAAGCGCAAGCCGTTGCGCGGCCGCTAGTACGGCGTCTGAGTCGAATGCGGCCAGCGAGTACTCAAGTGCAAGCCGGCCTTGACCGCGAGCGGACGCAATTCGCGCGAGCAACTCGTCCCGGCTCGGCGATGCCGGTAAACGCAAGGCGTAGCGCTGCGCAGCGGCGGCGTCGCCCCGTTCGAGCGCACGCTGCGCCAACGTGGACTCGACGTAGGAAGCCGGTGCAACGCGATCGAGCGCACCGTAGACCGCGTCGCCAAAGCGAGGCGAAATCAGACGAGGAAGCGTTCCGCCCGTGGCGGCTCGGGCATCGAGCGAATCCGACGCCAACTGCACGAGAGCCAAAACGGAAACGAGCGTGGTGGCCGTAACGACGGCGATCACCCAAAAAAAAGGAAACCGGCGCTCGCGCAGAGTTTGTCGACGCCTAGAACTTAACGGTAAAGTTCAAGTCTCCGCCGTTTTGGGTGTAGCCGTTTGCCGCCGGCAGCAGGCTGTCGCCAAGACGCGTTTGGTAGGCGGAGATCGAGAGAGAGCTCGACGAGTACGGGATATTGTAGGTCAGGCCGCCCGCGTATTTATTATTCACCGCGTCGATATCCACGAGGCCGGGAAGTGTGTAGCCGCCATATAAGCGTTGCGCGTCGTAGTTGAGGTTCAGCGTCAGCCCGTGAAAAACGGGCACGGCCAGCCCTGCCCCCAACGAAAGCTTGTTCGAGCCCGCGTAGTCGGGACCGGTCAGTGCCGCGTTCGCATCGGGAAGCTGCCACGCGGGCAATGCGCCGGCCGACGGTCCCAGCCCGGCCGCGTCGTTGAATGCTGCGTGCTCGTACTGCCCCGAAAGCGTTAGATTGAGGCTTCGCTTGGGCGCACGCCCATCGGAGCTAATCCCCAACGAGGTATCCGGGGAGGCTTCGGTGAGCGTCGGCGCCGGCGTCGTATCGAACGCGAGCGTTCCCGGGCCGGGCGAAACGATCGGCTCCGGAGCTACCGGCTGGTAGGCTGCCGTGTACAGGGCCGCCTGGGGGTTAAGCGACGGGACACGCAGGTCGCGCGATTCTGCAGATGGAGCGAAGCCTGCGTTGGGCGAGAGCAGTCCAGCATCGACGGCGCGCGTCAAATAGGAAGCGCCGGCGCCCGAAAGGTTGGAGAACGCGATATGCGCTTGCATCAGAGCCGAGGGCCCCGAGCCGGGCGTAAAGGGAGCACCGGAGCCGGCTGCGGGCACGCTCAGCGCCAGCTCGTGCAGTGGGGATTCGGAGGCCCGGTCTCCGTCTTGAGCCGAAAAAGCAGCGCTCGAATCGGAGGTCTCGCCAAACAGCGACAGCATCAGTTGCGAAGCCAGATCGGCGCGAGGCTGACCGAAAGAAAGCCCGCCGGCTGCCGCGGGGGCGCAAGAGAGCGCCAGCGCTAAAACTGCGCTCGCTAAGACGCCGACGATCCGACGCACTTGCCCTCCGTTTCTGACATTCGTCTCCCCCCGATCGGCGCTACGGATCTAAGCGCTCCTCGCGGGTATTCCCTAATTTGGAGGTTGAGGGGCCACTCCCCTTGCTAAATATCGGCGAGCGATGACGATTGCGGCGTAATCGTCCACCGGGCCGTCCGGCAACTGGAGCCCGATCGGAATCAGGCGTCTCCAGCCTCGCGGGGGGTGATCCACGAAGTACAGGCCTCGAGCCGCGCGGCTGGTCTCAAACTCATCGACCAAGTGAATCGGCACCCCGAAACCCTCGAGCAGGCGCCGCACGGGGCCGCTGTTGGTTCCGCGCCCCAGGGCGATGGCGTCGACGTTGCCGCCGGCGAGAAGCCGCGTAAGACGCGCCTGTAGGCCCTCGATGTCCCGATGCCACGGGTGACGACGACTCCATCGGGGCGAACCACGGCAAAGCCCGCCTTGGCGCGCCCGGGGTCGATTCCCAGGACTCGCCCGGCGGCGGTCACGGCTGCTGCGTCAGGACGATTACGATCGGTATGCCGCCGATATGTGGATAAAAATCCTGGGCGGCAAAGGCGGTAAGCAAGTACGTACCGGGTTTGGAAATCCGCTGCTGCATCTGGGTTGCGTCGGGAATCAGCTGCATCGGTTGCAAAATCTGGGTCAGAAACGGCGGAAGCTGCAGACGGCGAGCCGCGATGGCGACGTAGTTCTCCAGCTGGATGAGGGCAATATTGATGCTGGCACCGCTCTTACCGGGGATAACGAGTTGAGCGATGACCTGCCCCTTCTGGAAATAACGGACGTCGGACGTGACGTTCATCTCAAAGTGAATTGGATCGTTTTCGAAGAGGTTTACATCGGAGGTCACGGTCAGCATAACGTTGGATTGCGACAGCTTTGCTGCGGTCGTTAAATCGTTAGCCACTCCACTTAGTTTTTTGTCCGCATCGGCCGGAACCGTGTACGGGCGCAAGCCCAGCCGGGGATAGGTAGCGTTGACGTATTTAACGGCAAAGAAGTAATAGTTTCGAATGGTCGCCAGACGCTGCGACGCCGTAGCCGACTGGTCGATAATGCGGTAGAACGGCACCATCAGCGTATCGACCGGAAAGACGAGCCGGCCATTATTGACTTTGGCTTCGAGGTCGCGCTGGCGAGCCTGCAGTTCGGCGATCTGCTCGTTGATCGAGTTCATCTTGAAAAAGGCCGTTTTTACTTGTTGCGACGCGAAGATCGCGCCCAACGTCACGACCAGCGCGATCAGCATTCCGGTCGCGATGGCGACAATCGTCGACGTGTAACGCGGGCGAATTCCAAAGAGGCTCAGCCGGCGGCGCCCAACTTGATGACCGACGCGGTCCCCCACGTACGCCACGGTGCCGGCCACGACCATGACGAACGCGAGGTTTCCGATGCCGCGGACGATTTCGACGAAGTTCATACGAACGCCGCACGGCGCAAGCGTACCAATCCGATCGCGGTGAACAGGATGTTCGGCATCCAGGCCCAGAGTGCGGCAAACCCCAGATAGGCTTCGCCCGCGAACGAACAGACCGTCATCACGACGTAATAGGCGAAAACGATCGCCAGCGAGAGGCCGAAGCCCACACTGGTGCTTCCGCTGGACCGAATCGGGCGCAGCCCGAAGGGAATCGCAATCAAAATAAAGACGAAGCACGCAAACGGCCGTGCGAGCTTTTCCTGATAGGTCGTCACGTATTTGCGCAGCGCATTCTGGGTTAGCTGCCCGGAGCGAACGATCTCGGCAATCTCGGGCCGGCTCATGCTTTCGGGATCGTCGTTCCTCATGCGCTTGACTAGGTCGGTTGGCTTCTCACCTATTTGAACCTCCTGCTGCGGAATGTGCGGCTCCGCAGTGGTCGTGCCGTCGGCATTGAACCGGTAGAGGCTGGAGTTCTCGAGCGTCCACTTATCGGCGCTAAACTCGGCTCGATCGGCGAAGACGATCTGCCGGGGATCGTTGTGGTTGTCGTACTGAATCAACGTCACGTGCAGCAGCGCGCGCGAGTGGGGTTCGTAGGCCGTCGCGATCGTCACTTGGCGGCCACCGCTGGGAAGCGGAGCCGAAACGGTTAAGTCGCGGTTGAAGGCACTGACGTGGTTGATGACGCCGTTTTCTATCCCGGTGAGCTGGTCGTCGGCATACGGAATGACGTTCTCTTGCAAGTAGTACGTGACGACCGACATCACGATTCCCACCATCAGCAGGGGCGCAACGATCCGCGCAAAGGTAATCCCAGCGGCCTTGAGCGCGGTGATTTCGCTTTCGCCCGAAAGCCGCTGCATGGCCAACAGCGTCCCGAGCAGAAGCGCCATCGGGATGACCAGCACGATGTCGGCCGGGAGCGACCACGCGAAAACCAGGACGGCCGCCCAGAGCGGCGCGTGTTCGTTGCTGACCAGCTTGCCGATGTTGAGCAGCTCGGTGGCGGCAAAGATGAGCGTAAAGGCAAACAAACCAAAGCCGAACGGGCCCGCAAGCTCCGTCAGCATATAGCGATCGAGTATCGTGAATTTCAGAG
>JABCZE010000212.1 GCA_013289785.1 Vulcanimicrobiota bacterium
GGCTACGACCCACAGCTCATCGACGCCACCTATGCGTTGCTGCTTTCGTCTGCGGGCGACAAACCGCTGGTGATTCCGTCGCTCAATCGCGACGGCGACTGCCTCTCGGATCTCGTGATGCAGCTCTTCGGCTCGATTGCCGGCGCCGAGTCCGTGCTGCTTGCGTTCGATGAGAGTTTGCGGCCGTCGGCGGTGATGGCGGAGGCGCCGCACGGCACCGCACCGCGTTTAGAAGGTAAGAACGTCGCCAATCCGCTGGCGATGATTCTCGCCAGCGCCGCGGTGCTGTCGTATATTGAGGACCCGCTCGCGCGCAAAGCGTCGCAAGCGATCTACTCCGCCGCGATGGATACCGTGCAGGCGGGAGTGGCTACCGCCGATCTCGGCGGCCATGCAAGCACGACGGAGTTTACCGACGCAGTGATCTCCCGCGTCCTTCGACTTCGCTCAGGATGACAAAAAGGGGCGCTCAGGATGACAAAAAGGGGCGCTCAGGATGACAAGATAAGGGGCTAAACCTCCATTACCACCGGGATAACTACGGGGCGGCGTTTGGTGCGGTTGTAGACGGCGCCGGCCAACTCGCTGCGGATGTGCTCTTTAACTGCGGTGACGTCGCGCATCGCGTCGACCGAGATGCCTTCGAGCACCGTCTTCAGCTCGGCGCGCAGTTCGTCGAGCACGCCGCCGGCCTCGGGCAGATAGAAGACGCCTTTTGAAATCAGATCTGGACCGCCGATCACGCGCGCCTCCTCGCTGTCGATCGCAACGACGACCATGATGATCCCGTCGTTCGAGAGCGCCTTGCGGTCGCGCAGGACCGCTTCGCCGATGTCGCCGATGCCGGATCCGTCGACGAAGACGTTACCGCCGTACGTCCGGCCGACCTTATCGCCGTATTCGTGCGTGAACTCCAGCACGTCGCCGTTTTCGACGATGAACGCGTTACCCGGTTCGACGCCGGTTTGAATCGCGAGCTGCGCGTGAGCGGCCAGCATCCGGTATTCGCCGTGCACCGGAATGAAGAACTCGGGGCGCACGAGGTTGAGCATCAGCAGCAACTCTTCTTGCGAAGCATGGCCCGACACGTGCGAGCGCCCGTCGGTGCCGTGAATCACGATCGCGCCTAGCTTGGAGAGGTTGTTGATCGTCTTGTGCACGCTCTTCTCGTTGCCGGGAATCGGCGTCGCGCTGATCACGACCGTGTCGCCGGGAACGATCTTAAAGTGTTTATAGTCGCGCACCGACATTCGCGCGAGCCCGCTCATCGGCTCGCCCTGCGAGCCGGTCGTCATCACGACGACGCGCTCGGGCGGATAGCCGTCGATGTCTTCGCTGCGAACCATCGTGTCGGCGGGGACCCGCAGATAGCCGAGTTCGCTGGCAAAGTGAACGACGTTGCGCATCGAGCGCCCCAAGAACGCAACCTTCCGGTTGAAGCGAACCGCGTGATCGACGGTCTGTTGAATGCGCGGAACGTTCGAGGCAAACGAGGCGACGACGATGCGCCCTTTGGCGTGCGAAAAGATTGACGTAAAGGCCTCGCCGACGGCGCGCTCCGAGCGCGTGTGCCCGGGGCGCTCGGCGTTGGTGGAATCGGAGAGCATGCAGAGCACGCCTTCATCCCCGATCGCGGCGATTCTCGAAAAATCCGCCGGCTTGCCGTCGATCGGCGTTTGATCGAACTTGAAGTCGCCCGTATGGAAGATCGTTCCGACGGGCGTCCGCAGCGCGAGCGCGCAGGCCCCGGCAACCGAGTGGTTCACGTGAACGAACTCGGCCTCGACCGACCCGTACCGCACGCGGCTGCCCGGCTTGACTAGAGTAAAGTCGACCTCTCCAAGCTTCTGTTCGCGCGACTTCGCTTTGATTAAGGCGATCGTCAGCGCGGTCGCGGCTATCGGTATTTGCGGAAACTCACGCACGAAGTACGGAATCCCACCGATGTGGTCTTCGTGCCCGTGAGTTACGAGCAGGCCGCGCAACTTGTGGGCGCGCTCGCGCACGTAGGTGAAATCGTTGATAACGATATCGACGCCATACATCTCGTCGTCGGGAAACATCAAGCCGCAATCGACGACCACCAGGTCGTCGTTGGTCTCGATGACGGTCATATTGCGCCCGATCTCGCCGCAGCCGCCCAGCGGGACGATCCGGACGTAGGGCTCGGAGGGGGGTTCGGCCAGGGCCAGGGTGTTTGAGGTCACGAGCGGGAGTTTTGCTGCGGGACCTTGCTCCCCCGCGCCGCGGCCGTGAATTGCGTCGCGGAGGTGATCGATCAATGCGACTTTTCCTTCTTATCGTGCTGCTGGGCTCAACGTGGCCCGCAGCGAGCCCGGTGGCGCAAAGCCACGCCGCGGCGAGCCAGTCCCCGGTGCCGCTCACGCCCGAGGACCTCTTCTCGCGCCGGGCCTTGAGGCGAGCGCGGCTCTTGATCCAAATGCGCGTGATGCAGTTCCGCGAGGAACGGTTGGAGTGCATCCGAGCGGCACTGCGGCGCCAGCTGCCTGATTCGCTGTGGTCCGAGCAGCCGTCGCCGTCGCGCGGAACGACCAACGTCCAACAGGCGGCCGAGCGTTGTGAAGACTTGCTGAAGTTCTGACGACGCGGCACCGGTCCAGCCGGGGCGAAAGGCGACCTTTCGTCGAAGCGCGCCGCCTAGAAGAAAGAGCAGAGGCGCTTGATGGTGATGCGAGGCTCCCACTTGCTAAGCAGAGTAAGCAAGCTTGGCTTTTACAAGTTTTTAACGAGCAACTGCGACTTTTTTTCGCGGGTGGGGTAGATGGCTTTATGAAGAATCGCGTTTTTTCCACGCTCATTGTTGGGCTCGTGGGCGCCGTTATCGGCAGCTTCCTAATGATGCTGTATGCCAGCAGCCATTTCGGCGGGGCGACGGGTCCCGATCGCACGCCACCCGCAATCGCTGCCGTTCCGTTGAGCGGCGTGAGCGATCAGGATCGCATCGTGAGCGCGGTCAAGCGGACCAAATCGTCCGTCGTCGCGATCACCGAAGAGGTAAACGGGCAGCAAGTCATTCCAGCCGACCCGTTCTTCCAACAGTTTTTTGGCGGCGGCCAAGGCGGCCCCGGCATCGTCCAACCCTATCACGGTGAAGCCTCGGGCTCGGGCTTCGTGATCGACTCGCGTGGCGACATCGTCACCAACGCGCACGTGCTGCAGCCGCCCAGCGGCGGACGCGTGACCAAGCTGACGGTGGTCTTTGCCAACGGCGACCACGTGCCGGCGCACGTCATCGCCTACAACCTCTCGGCCGACGTGGGCATTTTGCGCGTGGACAATTACGGCAAGCTTCCTCCACCGCTCGAACTCGCCGATTCCACCCGGCTCGAACAGGGCCAATGGGCAATCGCCATCGGCGAGCCGCTTCAGCTCGAACAAACGGTAACCGTGGGCGTCGTCTCGGCCTTCAACCGCTCCGAGCCGATTCCGACCGAAAACGGCTCCGAGATCGACTTCAAAGGCTTACTGCAGACGTCGGCTCCGATCAATCCCGGCAACTCCGGCGGTCCGCTCATCGACATTGACGGTCAAGTCATCGGCATGAACCAATCCACCGTCAAGTCGGCGTACGCGCAAGGCATCGGCTTCGCGATTCCCTCGAACACCGTGCGCAACGTGGTGGCGGCGCTGGAAAAGAACCCGGGCGCGCACCAAGGCACCGACACCGGCTTCTTGGGGATTTACATGGCCGACCTATCGGCCGGCGTGAAGAACCAGATCGGGTATAACGGCACCGGCGGCGTCGCCGTACAGCAGGTCTTCTCCGGATCGCCCGCCGACCAGGCCGGCATCCAACCAGGCGACGTCATTCTTCAGGCCGACGGCAAGGACTTCAACAGCATCAAGGACCTCCACGACTACATCGCGTCCAAGAAGCCTGGCGACACGATCCGGCTCAACGTCTGGTCGCGCGGCGTCAAGAAGTTCGTGGCGATCAAGCTGAGCGAAACCCCGGCCGCTCAACCGCAACCGCAACAGCAGCAGCCCGAGGAAGAGCAGCAGCAACCCTAACACAAGGGAGCCCCTGCAACCGCGGGCCGTTGGGGCGG
>JABCZE010000213.1 GCA_013289785.1 Vulcanimicrobiota bacterium
CGTGTTGGCGACGTCGAGATCTTTACGTCGCTGCAGCATTCGCACGCGGTCCAGACCTATGGACTGCACTTTAGATACGCGGGGCTACGCGTCGCCTATCTTCCGTGCGGGCGCTATTTCGACGGTCTGGCCGCCGACTACGCCGCCCATCGTCCCGACGTACTCATCGTCAACGTTCTACGTTTTGCCGATCAGATGAACGCCGATCATTTGACGTGGCAGGATGCGCGCGGAATTGTCGCCGAGGTGCGCCCGAAGGTCGCGGTCTTCGCGCACTTTGGAACGAAGATGCTCGAGGCCGGCCCGCCGCGGCTGGCCCAAGCGCTGGAAGACGAGCTGGGGATGCGGGTTATCGCCGCGTACGACGATTACGTTTTAGATGTCGAGACCGAAGTCGCGGCGGCTGTGGCCTAGAAACCGGTAGCTGCGTGCTGCCGCTGAGCTCTTGGCGGACGCTGGGATGCTCGTTCATCGAACCGCTGTACAAATAGACCGAGCCGTTCTTCGAGGTGGCCGTGACGACGGGTCCGCCGCCGTTAACCGTCGCTTGTTGCGTGTTGGGGTTTCCGCGAATCTGCGTGTCGGTGGGAAAGCTCGACACGACGTGGCCGGTACCGCTGTACGCGCCGATCTGCGCGCCCCCGCGTACGCCGAGCGCCACATCGCCATGTTCGGAATCGAAGCGGGCCAGACCGGGTTGAAACGCTCCGTTGTCGTAGACGATCGACCCATAGATGCTGCTCGCCTGAATCTGGTGCGCGGTGCAGCCGCCGAAGAACATATCTCCGGTTGCCGTTCGCACGCGCAGGCGATCGAACGCCGAGTTCGTGGCGGTGATGCGCCCGCGCATCGATTCCACGAAGCCGGTGCCGCCGACGTGGTCGAGTGAGATGCCGCCCGATCGAACGTGAGCGACGAAGACGCCGCGGTAGTTTTCGAGGGTCAGGTGTCCAGCGCGCACGTGCGCGATCACCATCGCGGTGCCGCGCGGAATCATAATCGTCACCGTGCCGCTGCCTTGCGCCATGACGGCCTCGTGTTCTCCGGGCAGCTCGGGCAGTACGAACGACTCGGCCGGAAGCACGACTGGCCCATGCTCGCTCTGGATGCGTTGCGACGAGATCTGAAGCGCTTTGGGAATCCCGGCGTCCACTTCCGACGGCGCGATGTGGCGCACGTTCACCGGCTTGTTGGATGAGATCTGCACCTGCGGCCGGTCCCAGGTCGAAATCGTCAGCTTGCCTCGGGTGAGGTGGACGTTGAGAATCGGCGACGGGCCAACGTCAATCTGTTCGTCGGCGCACCCCGGGGCCGCGAAAGCGAGACAACACAATGAGGCGAGAAGCGCCGCCAGCGCTCCCCGCCGAGAACCTCCGAACACGGCTCCATTGTATCGAGGGCGACGGTCCCCCATCATGAATTCCCGGTGAACGGAAGTTCCATGAGAGGCAGATCCACGCGGAAAATCGCGCCGCCAGCGGGGCCGATCGTCGCGGTTGCCTCGCCTCCGTGCACTCTGGCGATCGAGCGAACGATGGCTAAGCCCAGGCCGGTTCCCGGTACGTCTCGGGAGCGCGCCTTGTCGGCCCGGTAGAAGCGCTGGAAAAGGTTTGAAAGCTCCTCCTGCGGGACCCCCGGCCCCGAATCGGCGACTTCCACCCAAGCCAGCGCTCCGGCGCTGCCGACGCGGACGTCCACGCGCCCGCGCTCGGTGAACTTGATGGCGTTGTCGACCAAGTTGGTGACCATCTGGCGGATGAGATTTGGGTCGCCCCAGACGCTCGGAGTACCCGCGTGGCTGAAATCGAGCTCGATCGCCTTCTCAGCGGCTCGAGGGGTCGCGTTCTGCGTGACTTCGTTTGCGATTTGCGCGAGGGAGAGCGGCTCCTTTGGAATCTCGTCGCCACGATCGGCTTTCGCCAGCGTTAGCATGCCGTTGACCATCGCCGCGAGATCGGCGCTTTCGCGCACGATCGTTTCCAAGCTCTCGCGGCGGATCGTCTCATCTTGGTCGCCCCAGCGCAACAACATCTGCGCGTTGGAGTTGATCGACGTCAGTGGGGTCTTGAGTTCGTGGGAAGCGTCGGAGATAAACTGGCGCTCTCGCGCGAAGGCTTCGCCAAGACGCGACAGCAAATCGTTGAAGCTCTGCGCGAGCCGTCCGATTTCGTCGCGCCGGCGTTGCATTTGCAGGGGTGGAGCGCCGTCGAGAGTGCCCGGTCCAGCGGCGACCGCGAGCCGGTCGGAGCTGACTTCACCCATCTCGCGCGAGAGCTCGTTGATCGGCGTCGTCGCTTGCGACGCCAGAACGATCGAAAGCACGATGACGGCCCCGGCCGTCGTTCCCAAGACGATCGCGATGGCTTCGCGAGCGCGCGCGAACGTGCGCTGCAGCGTATCCAGCGGTTCGGCTACGTGGATGATCGCGGCGTTTGCGCCCTCGAGCAAATAGCGATCTTCGACTAAGAAAGATCGGCCGCCCAGCGTAAGGTGGCGAAAAAGGACGTCGCGACCGGGCGAAAGACTGGGGTTCGGCGGTATCGTGAGCGCGCCGAGATTCTCGGTTTTTGCTAGCGGATAACCGTCGCTCGAATCGACCTGGACGAAACTATTGGCCGAGTTCCACGTCGCCAAATTGCTGCTGTTGAAGAGAAATTGGAGCGTGCCGAGCGACGAATCCTCAAGCGAAAACGGGGTCGCGGACTGTTGCGCAAACTGCACGATCGTCCGCATCGTCGCGTTCACGCTGGTCTCCGCCTGGTCGTTGAGGATCTGCTGGAAGCGCCAAACGATCAGGCCGCTCATCGCCGTCAAGGCGACGATCAGCAGCACCGAATACCCCAGCGCTATGCGCCATTTTAGCGACATGCCCCTCAATCTTTGATCGTATAGCCGACGCCCCGTACGGTCGTAATGAGCTTGTCGTCGAAGCCGTCATCGATCTTGCCGCGCAAGTAGCGGATGTAAACGTCGATGAGGTTTGAGTCGCCCAGAAAATCGCTTCCCCAGACCCCGTTAAAAAGCTCGTCGCGCGTGTGCACCTTGTTGCGGTGCAAGAGCAAGTACTCCAACAGGGCGTACTCCTTCGCCGTGAGCGAGACCGCTTTTCCGGCGCGGTGCACCTCGTGGCGGTCGCGATCCATCACGACGTCGCGATATTCGATGACGTTGCCCTGCGGCGACCGCTCGCGCAGGCGGGCGCGCACGCGCGCCAACAACTCGTCGGTCGAGAACGGTTTGGTCACGTAGTCGTCGGCCCCGACGTCGAGCCCGGCGATGCGGTCCGGTACGCGATCGCGCGCGGTCAGCATGATGATCGGCACGCGGCTCTTAGCGCGAATTCGTTTGCAGACTTCGATGCCGTCCATCCGGGGAAGCATTAAGTCGAGAACGACGAGGTCGGGTTCTTTGAGGGCCTTTTCGAGGCCGGCCAAACCGTCGCGCGCGACGTCTACCTCATAGCCTTCGTGTTCCAGCTCGAGCTGTAAGACGCGGCTAATCGCCGCATCGTCCTCGATGATGAGGATTCTATATTGGCGCCGCTGCGGCGCTGAGCGATTCTCCATGAAGGTAGATTATGGGACGTTCCTCGGCCCGGACCTGTGAGAAGCGTGCGCGACCGGTTGGGAAACGGTGAAAAGTGACAGCCATACGGCCGTCGCGCCCCCCGCCGCCAGCCATGCCAGCGTGGCACCGTTCGAGAGTGCCGAGGTTGCCACCGACGCGATCGTCGAGACGGTATGGACGAAAAGCGCGCCGCCCCCAAGGATCAGCAACGCGGCAAACCAGACGGCGACCGCGCCCAGAGCGCCCAGCAACGCCAGTTCCCAGTGCGAGAACGGAGGCGCCGGACGGTAGGCGGTCGCGAGCAGAATCGAGGCACGCAGGCCGGAGGGCGGCTCTTCCAGCGCAAGGCCGAGAATGGCGCGATCCAGGGCGTCCAGCGGTCGATCCGCGTCGTGCATAGTCATGATTCCGTTACCTCCATCCCGTCCAGAAGCCTGCGGAGCTGCTCCTTCGCGCGAAACAAGTGTGTT
>JABCZE010000214.1 GCA_013289785.1 Vulcanimicrobiota bacterium
CGGCACGACGCCGCCGACGATCTTGTCTTCGAACGTGACGCCGGCGCCGCGCTCGCGGGGTTCGAACCGCAGCCAGACGTCGCCGAACTGCCCGTGGCCGCCCGTCTGATGCTTGTAGCGCGAATGAACTTCGGTGCCGCCGGTAATCGTCTCCAGATATGGAATCGTCGGCGCGCCGGTTTCAACCTCGACTTTATACTTGCGAGCCAGACGCTCGACTGCGATGGAAACGTGCTGCTCTCCGCGGCCAAGCAGAAGCAGCTCGTGCGTGACGTCGGCCCGCTCTAGTCGCAACGCCGGATCCTCGTCGACGATGCGCGCCATCATTTGCGACATCTTGGCTTCGTCGATTCGTTCCTTCGGCTTGATGGCGACGGCAAAGACGGGAGCGGCCACCGGTTGGAGCGACAACAGCACCTTGTGTCCGTTTGACGTGAGCGTATCGCCCGTCGAAACCGTTTCGAGCCGGGCGAGCGCGACGATCATTCCGGCGCTCGCCTCGGGCAGCGGTTCCTGTTTTTTTCCTTGGAGGCGGTAAAGGCCGCCGAGACGGACCTTTTCGTCGCGTTTGGTGACGTTGCCGAGCGTCGCATCGGCTTTGATCGTTCCCGAAAGAATTCGCACGATCGAAAGTTTTCCGCTCTGTGGGTGGATGCTGGTCTTGATGACGCGCGCGATGACCGGCCCGGCGGGATCTGACTCGATTGGCCGCCCTTCGGCGTCGACTTGCGATGCGTCCGCCGGCGAAGGCAGCCAAGTTTCAATCGCTCGCACCAACGCCGCAACGCCGGCGCCCGAGATCCCGGCGGCGACGAGCACCGGAACGACTTCGTCGTGCGAGCATTCGGCACAAAGATCACGCTCGATCTCTTCGAGCGGCGGCTCCACGCCTTCGAGCAGCTCCTCCATCAAATGGTCGTCGAAGTCCGCCATCGCTTCGAGCAGTTCGGCATGCATTAGGGATGCTTGGTCTTGCAAGTCGGCGGGGATAGGCTCCTCACCCGCATCGAATCGAAAGGCTTTCATTTGAGCCAGGTCCACGTAGCCGGAAAACTGTTCGGCGCTTCCGATCGGAATTTGCTCGGCCACGACGTGGCGACCGTACGCGCTTTGCAACGCGGCCAACGTTCCGGCAAAGTCGGCGCCGGGACGGTCCATCTTATTGACCACGAAGATGTGCGGCATCCGCACCGACTCCAGGTAGTCCACCACTGCCTGCGTCTGCACGACGCGACCGGGGTCGGCCTCGACCACCACGATCGCTGCGTCAACGCCCGCCAGCACTTGTTTGGTGTCTTCGAAGAAGTCGATGAACCCAGGCGTATCGACGATCGAGATGTCGATGTCGTCGGCCGTCGTATGCGCGAAGCCCACCGTGGTTGATTGCAGGTGGGCCGCGTCTTCAGGCTCGTGATCGGTGACGGTCGTTCCGTCGGCGATCGATCCGCGTCGTCCGATCGCGCCCGTATGGGCGAGGATCGCCTCGACAAGCGTCGTTTTGCCCGCGTGATGGGGTCCAACGAATGCGATATTTCTAAGGCGCACGATATCCGCCACTGGCTTTAGTCCCCTGTAGAAAAATGGGTGTTAGCGGCGCTTTGCCGCGGGTTTTTTCTTTTTAACGCTCTTCTTTGCGGGTCCGGCGGTGGGCCGCTTCGGCTTTGCCGGGCGGCGCGGCGCAGCGGCCTTTGCCGCCGGCTTCTTGCGAACGACGGTTTTGCTGGAAGCTTTTTTGACAACTTTCTTCACGACAGCGCTCTTTTTTGCGGTCTTTTTCGCGACGACGCTCTTGACGGCCGGCGCCTTCTTAGCAGGCGGCGGCGGCTTTACTACCGGCTTCTTTGCTTTGGGTATTGCGGGGGGCGCGGGCGGCGCCGGCGGTCGCACGAGCTTTTTCTTTTCGGGTGCTGCAGGTTTGGCGAGTCGCGCGGCCTTTGCTTTGGTGGCCGACGACGTCGACTCGGCGCTACGGCGAGAGGTGCTCGCAGCCGGCGGTGTTGAGACGGTTGGGCGCTTCGACGTGCGCGCGGAATCGGCCGCGCGCTTCTTCGGCCCGCTTTCGCGCGTAGCGCGACCGCCCTCGCGGTGCGCGCCGGCCGGCTCGGCCTCTTCAGGCAATCCAAGCTCGGCGCGGCCGTAGCCGGTGATGCTGCTGCCGGGCGCGGCCGGTTGACGCCCCGCCTGGGCCTGGGCTTCGAGGTGCTCACGCGTCGCGCGAAGCGCAACGCGAGCTAGCCTACCAGCGACCGGAAATACGAGTTCGTTGACGTGCGCGTCGTCGAGCAGCCCGAGGACGACGTCGAACGCGTTGCCTTGGTCCTTCGGACTGTGCGCGTCGGAGCCGATCCCAAGTCCGACACCGCGGGCTTTGGCCTTGCGGATGAGTCTCGCGTTGGCCTCGAGGTATTTTTTCTTGCGCTCCTCGGGATGGTCGCGGTAGAGAAACCGGGTGTTGACCTCCACGGCAATGCCCTGCTGGTGGCAGATGTCGAGCAAGCGATCCTCGTACTGCTCCAGCGTCTTTTGCACCGGCCAGCGTCCCAGAGTCGCTGGAACGTAGAAGTGCCCTGCGATGTGCGTGGGCAGCTTCTCGAGATCGTCGAACAGCTTGGCGGTGTAAAGCTCCCAGAGCGTTTCGGTGCTTACGGTCTCGTAGAGATCGCTGAACTCCTCACTGTCGAAGGCCCAGGGCCAGTCGGCGCCTTTTTCCGGATGATGGATCGGAACGAAGTGCACCGAGCGGATAATTCCGTCGGGACGCAGTGCATCCACGATGTTCTGAGCGTCGGGGCGCGCGCGCGGATCGTTATCCATCTCGGCGCCGATCGCGAATCGCATCCCCCGGCGTAATCCATCCGAGACGACCGAGGCGTGCGCAGCGTCTACGCCGGCCGTTTCGGCCGCGCCGATCAGATCGCCGGCCTGCGCGAGCTTGAGCGCCCGGCGAACCGTCGCGACCGCTCCAGGATCCTCAAACGTCAGGTAGTTGGCGTGGTCGGCCACCATCAGAAAACGCGGCGATGCGCGACGACAGGCGTGATAAAACCAGAGGAAGAGCATTCGCGCAGAATACGCAAGTGGCCGTTCCTCTGTAAAAGGCCGGTGTTCGCCCTTGGCGTGACCGTGGACGTCGGGGATGGCGGCGATCCGAGGATCGGTCATCTGTTGAAAAGAGCGTGAATCGCCACCTTCGTTAAGGTTGGCGTCTAACCGCGGTAGCCCTCCATTTGAAGCAGCTTGGCTTTCATCTCGAGTCCATAGAAATAATTGTGCAGATCTCCCGACGAGTCGACGACACGATGGCACGGAAAGAGCAGCGGGAGCGGGTTTCGCGCCATGACGCGGCCGACTGCCCGCGCCGCCTTGGGGCGCCCGACCTGTGTCGCGACCCATGCGTACGAGCGGACTTCGCCGGGCGGGATGCGGGCCGCCGCGCGCAGGACGGCTTGTTCGAACGGCGTGAGATCGCTAATATCAACGGCGGCGTCGTCGACCTTCCAGGTGCTGAAGAATCCTTCGATCGTGCGCAGGAGCCAGGCCGGTGCCTCTCCCAGCACTACCGGCCGGCGTAAGCGGCGCTCGGCGCGGCCGGCAACTTGTTCGGGCGAGTCGCCGGTGTCCAGGCTAAGGTAGGCGATGCGCTGGTCTTTGAATCCGGCGTAGAGTCGGCCCAGGGGAGTTGCGATTACCGAGAGCACCATGGGCGCGGCCACCCCTTTGAGGACGGCGATGTGTTGGATCACCTTTTTTGCCAGATCGCAGGAAGGCTCCGGGCGCGGCAAACAGGAGAGGCAGTAAGCGACACCCGCGTACTGTTCGTAAACCGCCTGACACGAGGGGCAGGCGCGAAGATGAGTGTGGACGGTCTCCTTGAGCGAGGCTTGGCACTCGCCGCGAAGCTCGTCCCATAATGCATCGACGTCACGACAACGCATGAGCGGGAACTCCTTCCGGGTTGAATCTTCCGATCTGCGGGCCGAGAATGCGTCGCAAGATGCG
>JABCZE010000215.1 GCA_013289785.1 Vulcanimicrobiota bacterium
TACAACTCAAGATCTGTGCTACATCTCCGATCGCGGCACCAACAAAGTAAACGCGTACTCGTATCCGTACGGAGCGTTGGAAGGTACGCTAAGTGGCTTTCGCAGCCCCGCAGGCTTGTGCGTTGATAAGGCGGGCGACGTCTGGGTTTCGGAGCAAGGCTCGTCCAAGTTAAAAGAGTACGCGCACGGCGGCACCACGCCCATCGCGGTCTTGGACGATCCGGGCGAGGTGCCGGTGAGCTGCGCGATCGACCCCACGACGGGCAATCTCGCGGTCGCCAACTACTACGAGCGAAAGCAGCCGAATCAGGGCAGCGTCGCGATTTTCACGCATGCCAAAGGCAAGCCGACGTTCTACATGAGTTCGCTGGGGCTGTACGGCTACTTCTGCGGCTACGACGATAAAGGCAACCTGTTCGTCGATGGGACGAGCCACGAGAGCGGTGGTTTCCTATTTCAGGAGTTGGCCAAAGGCAGCGCCAGATTGCGCAATATTACGTTAACCGGCGGGACGATCTATTTTCCCGGGCAGGTTCAGTGGGACGGCAAGTACGTAGCGGTCGGCGACCAAACCTACGAGCGCAGGCTAGGTGCGTCGGCGATCTTCAGGACGACGGGCGCCGGCGGGAAAATTGTGGGCGTGACGACGCTCACGGGCTACGGAGATGTCGTCGAGTTCTGGATCGAGCGCAACACGCTCGTAGCGCCGAACTATAGCGCTCGCGTTGCGCTGCTGTACAAATATCCGGCCGGTGGTTTCCCGAAGCGAACGATCACCGGCCTGCGGCAACCGTTCGGCGCCGTCGTCAGCCTGGCGCACCAGTAGTTTCTCGCTCGCGGGGGGTCGCGCGCTTCGCACCGAATGCCTTCGGACCTTCGGGAGCCGATGAGGGGGAACGATGCTACGCTCGAATTCGCGCATATCACTTTTCGCAACTTTAGCCACTCAGCTTCGACCGGTCGTCGCCGGCAGCGTTGCTGCGCTGGTCGTCGCCTGTTCCGGGCACGCAACCTCGGGGACGATCCCGCCGGCCGGCGAGCCGATGACGACTTATGGTTCGACCGCAGCGTTGGCGGACGCCGGCGCAAAGGTCAAGCAGTACGCGTATGTGGCGAACTTCTCGTCCAACAACATTTCGGGATACTCGATCAACGCGAGCAGCGGTGCGCTGACGCAGGTGAAGGGGTCGCCGTTCGCGGCAGACGCGGGTGCCATCGCCGTAGCGATCGATCCGACGGGCAAGTTCGCGTACGCGCCCGACGACGGATCCACGACCGTCGACGCATATTCCATTAATGCGAGTACCGGGGCGTTGACTGCCGTGAGAGGCTCGCCGTTTACAGCCGGCAGCAGTCCGATTGCCGCCGCCGCCGATCCGGTTGGCAAGTTTCTCTACGTCGCCAACTATGGGTCGGGAAACGTCTCGGGGTTTTCCGTCGACGCAAAAACCGGCGCATTGACGGCCGTGAGGGGTTCGCCGTTTTCGGCCGATAGCAACCCGATCGCCGTAGGCGTCGATCCCGGCGGCAAGTTCGTCTACGTCGCCAACTACACTTCCGGCGATGTCTCCGCGTATAAGATCGACGGTAAAACCGGGACACTGACAACGGTAAAAGGTTCTCCGTTTGCCATTGGGTCCGGAATAACCGGTGCGGAAGTTGACCCCAAGGGTGCGTTTCTCTACGTTCCCAACGCTACTTCGGGCAGCGTTTTTGGTTTCAAAATCGACTCGAGCAGTGGCGCCTTGACGGCGGTGGCAGGATCGCCGTTCGCCGCCAGTGGCGCACCGGGCGGCATATCCATCGCGCCTTCGGGCAAGTTTGTCTATACACCCGACCAAACCGTCGGCAATGTTTTCGGCTTCGCGATTGACGCAAAAACCGGCGCGCTGACGGCAGCACCGGGGTCACCGTGGCTTGCAGGGGTCGATCCAACCGGCTTTACGATCGACTCGACCAGCAAGTTTGCGTACGCGTTGAATTTCAGCTCGGCGAATATCTCGGCGTACAAAATCGGAAGCGGCGGCGCCCTGACCGCCGTCAAGGGGTCGCCGTTTAATGCCGGCTCGAGCCCGGAGTGGATGGCCATCTGCGAAGTCGAAAAGGGCGCCTGCAAGCCGCCATTGCTTTAGGGGTTTCGCGCCGCCGAATGCAGACACGGGGAGATTTTCTCATGATTGCCGGCGCGCTGACCGCGCTGGCTCCAACCTCCGGCGCGACGCCGCAACCCACCGCATCGCCGGCGGGAGCGCCGTCAATGGACGAGGTTCTACCCCGCGGATTCGATATTGCAACCTTTGATGCGGCGCTCGCTACGCCCGCCAAGCACAAGTATCTGTTCGCGTGCATCTCGGAAGTAACGGTCGCGTTGTCTGCTATCCGCAGCACGCTTAACGCGTACCACGTGCTCGACGTACCGGCACGCGAGGTTGCGCCGGCCGTTGTCTTCTACCACGGGGACTCGGTGTTGTACGGTTTCGACGATGCGATGTGGAGTCGCTACGTGATCCCCACCAACAGCGCTCCGGCGAGCAATGCAAAGGGGAAGATCACGGGCAACCCGATTCTGAAGAAGAAGGGCGGAGATTGGGATTCGTCGGTGCCGGCGCTCATCGCCGACGCAAATGCGCGCTTCTTCGTTTGCAACCTTGCAACGCATGGTTGGGCTACGCGAATTGCCAAACAGCTTCATCTCTCGGCCAAAGACGTCTACGAGGACTTAGCGAGCCACACGATTCCCAACGCGATGCTGGTTCCCGCTGGCGTTTGGGCCATACATGCGATCCAGGAGCGCCGATACACGCCGCTGCAGTTTTCGTAGCTGTTAGCGCCGGTAAGCGGTGCGAGCGGGCGAAGCCATTTCTCGGCCGCCGACGGCGGGCCGGAGGCGGAAAAAGCAAACTGGGGAATACTTTTGCTATGAGCGTTCAGGGCCGCCGCCCGAGCCGAACGTCCGCGCCACTTGTAGATATCGCCGGACTTTTGCGTAGCGCGCTGGCACCCGGCGACGTGTCGGGCGAAGTCGAGCCGTCGCGGGCTGCGGCGCTTCAAGCGGTGGATCGCCTCCGGGCCGGGCACGAAAACGGCGAGCGACTCCATGCAATCGTGAGCCGGTGCGACCTCCAGGGCCAGCCTCACAAAGTTGTGGCCGGAGATCTTGGGCTCTCCCGAAGCCAGTTCTACCGCGATCTTGCCCTCGCGCGACGCATCGTCGCCGAAGAAATCCGCGCCGATGTCGCGCGCGCGGTCTCCGGATTATCGGTAGAAGGCACATCGTTTGGTACTCGGTTACAGACGGCGATTTCGCTTGCCGGATCCGGCCATGCCAGCGCGGCCGTCGGCTATTTCGCGCCGGTCGTGGCGACGATGACGGGTGCCGAACGAATTTGGGGACACGCCGTTCTGGCCGAGCTTTTCCTTAGTGACGGCGACGTGAGTGCGGCCGAACGCGAACTGCAGCGCGCGTTCGCGCTCAACGGCGATGAAGGCGGCCTAGGCTTGGCTCGAGCGCTGCTTGCCAAAGCGACGCTGCTGTACGAGACGGGGCGGGAGTCCGAAGCATCAGCTTCCTTGGAGCACTCGATTATGCAGGTCGAGTCGCATGTGGCTGCGTCGCGCTCGCCGCTCGCGCGCGACACGCTAAGCGCCGCACTCTCGAGCCTCACGTTTTGCTACTTCGAACGATTCGATTTCAACGCCGCCGCCAGGACCCACGCGAAGAACCCGGCTGCCTTGGAAGGCGTATTCGTATCGCCGGCGGTGCGCATGGCGTACCTGAAGATCGACGCGATGTTGGCGTGCGACAGCAGTGCCGGACCGGCGCGGGCACGCGAGGCGTGCAGCGCGTTCCACCGTTTCGCCGTCGCGCACGGCCTGTTGGACGAAGTCTCGCATGCCCTGCTTCAGTTAGGCGGCCTCGCGCGCATCGAGCGGCGCCTCGACGACGCCCGGCGGTTAGCGCAGGAGGCGTTGGAGCTGCAATATGCTATCGG
>JABCZE010000216.1 GCA_013289785.1 Vulcanimicrobiota bacterium
CAAATCCGCGAGTGTTGCCCGGGCGTTGTGGAGCTTGTCGGCGGCGCTTACCAGGAGCACCGATGAATCGGCGGTTTGGCGAACGTGGTCGTGGTAGCGTCCTTTGCGAGCGCGCCATTCTTCTTTCGCCCACGGTTCGACTTCCAAAGAGTCCGAACAACCCTCGACGATCGCGGCGACGCGCTCGCCAAAACGGGCACGAATTTGCTCGAGCTGCGGATGGCCGCCTTGATCTTCGGGAGCGTCGTGCAAGAGCGCCGCAATCGCCTCATCCTCGTCTCCGCCGGCTTCGAGCACGATGCTCGCCACTGCGAGGAGGTGGCTCACATAAGGAATCTCCGTCCGCTTTCGTCGCTGATTACGATGAACCGCGTTCGCGTAGTTAAACGCGTCGGCAAATCGATCGGAGAGAACCACCATCGTGGCTTCCTTTCTATCGAGGCTCTCGCGGTCACTTCATCGGCCTCGACGGTGGTCACTCCCTGAGTTTGGTGGGGTTCCCCTACTACGGTTCCGGGACGCGGCGGCATACGATGGCCCCGATAGGAGGGATTATGATGTCTCACACGCGCCATTTCTCGTTCACGTTCGCCGCGTTGATCGCGGCGAGCGCGGTCGCCGCATGCAGCGGCACGAACGCGACGCTCCCAGGAGGCCTGCAGCGGTCGGTCGCCGCACAACCCCGCACCGACGAAGGCGTTCGCCGGCCGGCACCGCGCAGCACCGAGTTTTTTGCGGGAATAACATCCGGCAGCGATCCTCGGGGCATTACGCTCGGCCCGCGCGGCATGTGGTTTACGCAGCCCGGCTCCAACCAGATCGGGCGCATTTCGGCGCAAGGCGTCGTGACGGAGTTCCCCGCTCCGGCTAACGGCGTGAACAACATCGTCGACGGGTCCGATGGGAATATGTGGTTCACCCAAGGGGGCGCCGACGCCATCGGGCGCATGACACCGCGAGGCAAGGTTACGCTATTCTCCACCGGCAACGAGGCGTACGGCCCGTTCGATATCACCACCGGACCCGATGGAAGTCTCTGGTTTACCTTTCGTTCGCCCAGCACCGATGCGATTGGCCGGATCACGACCGGCGGCTCGGTGACGTTGTTTACCAACGGCCTCTCACCGGGCGACGTCGGCGTCCACGATATCGCCGAAGGCGCCGACGGCCGGCTGTGGTTCACCGAAACGTTCAACAACAGAATCGGCGCCATCACCACTTCCGGCACCATCACCGAGTACTCGAACGGCATCACGTCGGGTGCCGGACTCACCGACATCACCAACGGGCCCGACGGCAATATGTGGTTTACGGAATACGCCGTCAATCAGGTCGGCCGGATCACGCCGGGCGGCACCGTGACCGAGTTTTCCAGCGGCATCTCGGCCGGTGCGGAGCCCGGCGCAATCACGTCGTCCAGAGGCTACCTCTGGTTCACCGAACTCGCCGCGAGCAAGGTGGGCCGCTTGACGACGAGCGGGCAAATCGTCGAGTACCCGATCTCAGTGGGATTGGCGTCCGATATCTTCCCGTCGTCCAACGGCGTCCTCTGGATTACCGACTACACCGGAAACGGCATCGTCAAGTTCGCACCGTGAGTTACTCCGACCGGCTCTGCGATGCCGCAACGAGCGCGGCGAGCTGGGCGCGAGAAGTTAGGCCGAGCTTTGCATAGATCGAGGTCAGATACTTCTCGACGGCTTTCTCGCCGATCGAAAGCGACATCGCAACCGCGCGATTGGGCTTTCCCAGCGCGACCTGCAACGCGAGCTCGCGCTCGCGCGCAGTGAGGACGCCGAGCGCCGAGCTTTCCTCGCCGCCCGGCGGTCCGAACTCCAGCCGCCGGACGTCGGCAGCCGCACCGCATCGCCGGTAAATGGCAAGCGCCGCTTGGCGCTTGCCGCCAATTTCCAAGCAACGCGCTTCGAAGAGCGGCCAGCCAATGGCGGCGAATCGTTGCGCGCCGTCGAGCGCGGTTGCGGCGTCGAGCATCGCCAAGAGCGCCTTGTTCACCCGGTCGCCCTTTGGTTGCGCAGCAGCTTGCAGCAGCAGGCGCAGCTTCGGCGCGCGATCCGGCGTTAGTGCCGTAACGGCGAAAACCGGAAGGGCCATACCGAACGCCGTGTCGAGCGAATCGATCACGCGGCCGAGCAGCGCGCGCGCTTCGCGCCGCCGGTTTTTTGCCGCGAGCGCCAGGGCGTGGCCCGCCGCTACGCGCGCGAGCGTTGCCGTAAACGGCTTCGAGCCGGCGTCGAGGATGAGGCTCTCGTCGAAATGTTCTTCGAGGAGTTCCCCGTCGCCCAAGGCCACTGCGAGCGGGAGCGCGACTTGCGCGAGCATCGCGCGGATCAGGAAACGCCGTGACGGCGCCATCGCCGCGACGATGCTCCGCGCCTCGACAAGATTGCCCGCGTACAGCTCGACCTGAGCGCGCATAACGGCCTGGTCTTCAAAGTGCAGTGTCTGCGCGAGCCGTTCGGCCATTTGGCAATGCGTGCGGGCGAGCTCCATCTCGCCCATCGAGAGCGCCTGAACGGCGAAGTTTGCTTGCGCGATTTGGATCGGCCCCGGATGCTGCAGCGCTTCGTAAATCGCGGCGCCCTTTGCGAAGCAGTCCCGCCACGTCTCGACGTCGCCGCGCAGCGCGTGCAGCTCGCTGGCGCACAAGTAGTACTCGCCGGTCGGGGCAGCGCGCGGGTCGAGATCGGCCGCGTCGATCGGCAGCAGTGCGCTCCAGGCTTCATCGGCGCGTCCGTCTCGCGCGAGCGTCATCGCGAGGCGCGTTCGCAGGCGGGCTTGGAGTGCCGCATCGCCGCGCTGCGCGAGCGGCAGCGTCGCACGAAGCAAGTCGATCGCCGCGGTGCGCTTTCCGCCGTCGAACATGTGACCGGCCATCAGCACGCGGTTTTTTACCACCTCTGCAATGTCGCCGAGTTCCAGCGCGAGCGTCACCGCGCGCTCGTAAAGATTGAGCCCGCCGCCAAGCTCGCCCGCAAAGATCATCGCCCGCGCGGCGCTCGCGCAGGCTCGCGCGCTCGCCGCGCGGTCGCCGGCAAACCCGGCGGCGGCCCGCTGGTAGAACGCCGCGGCGTCATCGTAAGCAAAGACCCCGATTGCCGAGTCGCCCGCGCGTTCGTAGTACGCGGCCGCCTTTGCGGGCAGGCCCGCCTCCCAGAAGTGATGACCCAGAATTTCCGGAGCGCCGGCCGCGCTCGGCGATCGCTCCAAATGCTCGGCGATCGTTTCGTGCAACCCGCCCGCAACGCCGGTGGGGATCTCGGCGTACACGACCTCGCGCGTCAGGGCATGGCGAAAGCGATAATCGCCGCCGGCGCCATCCACTGCGTCGATCAATTGAAGCTCGCTGAGACGGTCGAGAATCGGCTGGAGCTGCGTTGCGTCGCCGCCGAAGATCTCGCAGAGATGCTCCACGCGAAAGTTGCGGCCGAAGAGCGAGGCTTCACGCAGCGCCGTGCGTTCGTCGTTCGAAAGCAGTTGCAAGCGGTCGGCGATCAGCGCATGGAGCGAGAGCGGCAGCGCGCGTACGGCATTGGTGCCTCCGGCGCGTTGCGCATCCACGGCGTTACGCAGCAGCTCTTCCGCGAAAAGGGGGTTGCCGTCGGACCGGTCGCGCACGGCGTGCAGCACCGGTATCGAGAGCGTCGCGCGCTCCTCGATGGCGAGCGACATCAGGCGATCGAGTTCCGGCGCCTCGAAGCGCGGCAAGGTGACGACCGAGACGGCCGGCTCACGAAAGAGCTGCCCGAACCACTTGAAGAGCGGATGCGCCGGCGAAAGCTCGTTGTCGCGGTAGGTTCCAACGAAGAGGAGCCGCTTCGATGCCGCGCGGCGCACGAGAACGAGGAGCGTTTGAATCAGGTCGACGTCGGCCCAGTGCAGGTCTTCCAAAATCACGACCGTCGTGCGCTTGGCGGCGGCGCCCTCGAATGCGCCCGCCATCGCGTCGAGCAAATCAGCCTTGGTCGCGT
>JABCZE010000217.1 GCA_013289785.1 Vulcanimicrobiota bacterium
TCATCGGATAAGCGAACTCGCCTCGCAGATCGGTCGAGAGCGTCTGGAGATCGAGCGCCTTACGCCGGTCGCGTAATGCGACGATAGCCGGGTCCTTCTCGCTCACATCGCCGTAGCGCCCGGCCCCGTCGCTCAAAGCGAACGTCACGAAGGAAGCATCGGTATGCGCCTCCAGCGTTTGCTTCGTTCGGCACAGCAATGTTGCATCGTCGGGGATGTCGGCCGCTTCATCGGCGAAGGCACGAATCGCGGTTTCGTCCTCGTGCCGCTTGCGGAAGAAAACGTGGTCGAGCACACGCTCGACCCGTTGATGGATGGCCCGCACGGAAAACCCGAGCGCGACGGCGAGCGCCGCACTGATCGCTACGCTCGTTAGATGGCTCGCCCGGCTAAAGGTGGTGCCCAACACCCACTCGCCGAGCATGAAGATGCCGACCACGATGAACGAAACGCCGGAAAAAACGGCTGCGCGGTTGAGGACGAAGCCGATGTCGATGAGGCGCCGGCTAAGCGCGGCGTACGTTAGAGCCGCAGGTACCAAGAGCAGCACCGTTGCTCGCAGACTCGTCACCACATTCACGAGAATATCCGACGTGGGATAGAGCAGCAACAGAACTTCTTCGACGAGTGGAAATAAGAAGAGCACGACGAGGGGCAGGAGTACCCACGCGCTGCGCCGGCGGTCGGCCCCGCGCGATGCGGCGATCGCTAAAATGCTGCAGACGAATGCCCCGATAATCGAGGCCTCCCCGAGATGGAGAAAGGACAACGTTGGCGCGTTCCAGTCGAACCACAGCGTTACGAATCCGACGCTGCTCGCGACGCTCAACCCGATCTGCACCGCGATCATCGCATAGCTCACCCATTGAACGATGCGCCGTGCGATGGAGAGCGGGCGGCCGAAGGTACTCGAGAGCGCGATCCAAAGCGCTATCGCAAGCGGGCCGGCATCGGTGGCGAAATCTTGCAAGATGCTGGACCACAGCCAAGGAGTCGTCCACTGGTGGAAGTTTGCAAGCACCCAACCCAGGCTGTAGACGATGAGCGTCAGGGCTAAAAGGCGCATCTGATAGACGCCGGAGCGGCGCCACGCGATCAGGCCCGCAAAGAAGGCGAGCCAAATGACGAGGGCCGGTTGCAGGATGGGGACCTCGACGAAAATCCAAAAGCGGCGCCACCAGCCGCCGATGTTCAAGTTCGTAAAGAGGCGAGTCGGCACGACAATCGTCTTTGTCTGCAGCGCTCCACGCCGAACCGAAAGCGCCACCGGTCGACCGTTGAGAGCTCGAACGATCACCCAATACCGTTCTTGGAGTGAAACCTTCCGCAGGTCGATTCGATCGCCGGCACGCAGTCCGGCCCGGTCGGCTGGTCCGCCGGGATCGACACCATCGAGTTGTATGCCGAACGGAATCTGGACGCTTCCCCAGCCCCATCCCCAGCGACCGCTCCACGGCGGGGCATTCCCGATGCCGATGACGCAGAATGAAGTGGCGAGCGCGAAAAATGCGGTGATCGCGCACAGGGACAGCAGCGCTGTCCGCCATACGGCCGATTGCATTACGCCGACTTAACCGGCACGACCAGCTAGTCCCGTGCGGTTTGGGGAGCGCGGTGGGTTAGTTGGTGTCCGGCGCCCGCGTATCGAGAGCCTGTCGCATGAAATAGCCGGCGTCGTACGGAGCTTTGATCGGCACGAACGCGCGCGGCGCCTGCGAGAAGTCGAACGCATCGTCGGGCGAGTTGGCCCGTTTATCGCTTGCGGCTAAAGCCTTCAGTCCGAACGTTTCCTCGACGAACCGGAGGATGCTGCCGTGCTCGTAGTGCGTGTGTGAAACGACTCCCTCTTTTGTATAGGGCGAGATAATCAGCAACGGAAGCCGATACCCAAGTCCGTCGTAGTCGCTGTTCTTTAGATAAGCCGGAGGCTCGGGGTCGTACCAGCCGCCCGAGTCGTCCCAAAAAATGAAGAGCGCTGTAGAATCCCAGAACTTCGACTCGCCGACGGCATTCACGAGAGATGCAACCCACGACGGTCCGGTTGGCGAATCGTTGCCGGCGTGGTCGGAGTTTCCGAAGGTGGGCGTTATCCACGTGACGGCGCGAAGCTGTCCGCTCCCGATGTCACTCAAGAACTTCGACGGCGGCGAGAAGGGCGCTACGTCTTTATCCCAATCGGGTCCGTAGCAAATGTGCTTGATGGCCTGGTAGGCGCTCCAGATCCCGGATCCGCGAGAGCCGTTACCGGCCGGTCCGACCTGGTTGCCGCTGCCGCAGCCAAACCTGCCGCTCCCGCTGAGGGGGACTGCATAGAACGCCCAGGGCAGCTTAGCGTCATCGAGTTCGTCCGCGAGCGTCTTCAAATTCCAGCATGCCCGTTCCGTCGCTTTCCCCCACGTGCGGTCCTTGCCGAGGATGTCGATCTTGTCGCCTGGGCCGCCGGTGCACCCCCAGTTTGCGCCGTCAATTGGATAATCGACCGAAGACTTCGGGTTCACGCCTGCGATGATGTACTGATGCGACTCAAAGCTGCTGATATCGAAATCCGAAGCATACATTTCGTCAGCCAAGACGTACTGATGAGCCATACTCAAGTACGGAGTCGTTTCGCTATGCGGTACGTAAGCATACGCCAGATACTTGCTTTTAGGACATGGCCCCTTCACTGGGTTGCAGGACTCTTTGTCGAATCCGTTCATCCGGCAGTCAGTCCCCGGAATGATTCCCGTGCCGTTGCATGAGGTGATGAACCCGTGGCCGTTGTGCTGCATGTCCCAGTTCGTCGCGAGCGAGATGGGCTTGAGCTGGATCTTCTTGTTCTGCGAATCCAAGCCGAACGTCACCGTCTTAGCACCGGGGTAACCGTAAAACAGGTTGTTGAAGCTACGATTCTCTTGCACGATGATGACGACGTGTTGGATCTTACTCGTGTGCGCAAGTTGCTGCCAAGATGGCGGAAGCATCGGCGCGGGGGCCGGCCCGCTATCGCCTCGGCAACCCGCGACGAGAGCGGCAATCCCGAGGGTGACGAATAGCGCCGGCACCGAAGCGAAACGATGAGTCATGTCGGCCGGATAATTCGCCTCCCCACCCTGCCTGCCTGCGGGGGCTTGCGATCGAGCAAAGGCCGGGTCTAAAATGGCCTTGTGGACCTTCAGTATCGGACTCGTGGGCATTGAGATGGCACGTTCGCGCGTAAGGCAAGCGGTAAGTATCCTGGTAGCCGTTGGGATGCTCACAGGCTGCCGTGGATCGCAGCCGTCGCTGCCGTTCGATCAAAGTGAGGCGGTGTCCAGCCCCGACACGTTCGCCGGCGGAAAGATTAAGCACATCGTTTACATCGTGCAAGAGGGCCGGAGCTTCGACAATCTCTTCCAAGGCTATCCCGGCGCAGATACCGTTTCGAAGGGACTGGACTCAATGGGTCAGACGATCACCCTGCAGCCCTGGTCGCTAAGAAAAGCCTACAGAATCGATGACTCGGCGCGCGCGATGTTCGCGGCCTGCAACGGAACCGGACGCGTTCCCGGAACCCGTTGCCGGATGAACGCATTCGACAAGGAAGAGTCGTACGGAGGGCCACGCAACCCGCAGTACGTCTACGTACCGCACGGGGAGTCGAAGCCATACTTCGAGATGGGGCACGAGTGGGTCGTCGCCGACCGGATGTTCGCCTCGCAGCTCGACCAGAGCTTCACCGCGCACCAATACATCATCGCGGCGCAAGCCGCCAGAGCCGTCGACAATCCGGATGGCCTACCATGGGGCTGCGACGCCGCAGATGGCACGTCGATCTCGACGCTCACGGAGAAGCGCACCTTCGGACCGACGGAGTTCCCGTGTTTCGATTATCAGACGCTGGGCGCAGAACTCGAGAAGGCCGGGCTTTCGTGGCGGTACTATACGAGCAAAACCGGCGTAGATAGTTATGCCGCGATCAAAGGTTCTTACTGGCAAGGGCACACCGTCGAGCGGCC